>JASFHG010000008.1:0-18109 GCA_050123355.1 Planctomycetia bacterium | reverse complement strand
AACACCCATTTCACCGAAGTGGATGAGGACGAGCTGGACCAGGCGTTTACCGAAGAAAAACACTCGGCGATGGTCTCGATTCAAACGTGGATTCTGACCGGCTGTTTGGTTCTGGTCGGTGGGGCAATCTGGTACTCTTTACAGCCACCGAGTGCCGACTCGGTTTATCGGAAGATCGAAAACGCGGTCCAAGAGGATGACGCCGCCGCCCTGCGAGACGTGCAGGACGAGATTAAATTTTTCATGGGCCGATACTCCAACGACCCTCGTGCGAAACAGGTTCGGGAGTATGAAGAAAAGCTCGAAATCTATCTACTCAAGCGTCGACTTGACAACCAGTTTAAGAACCAATCGATCCATACCCAGACGGATCCGGTCGTGCGAGCCTACCTCGAAGCGCAACACTATCTCGAAATCGAGCCGGAGCTCGGGATGAAAAAACTTCAGGCGTTGATCGATCTCTATACCCACGAACATTCCAGCAGTACGACGGGCGATCGTTGTGTCCAGCTCGCGCAGCAGCAGATGAAGGAACTCAAGAAGGATCTTGAAAAAGCGGTCCACGCCCACGAGGATCTGCTCAATGCACAGTTGGAGCAAGCGGCCGCCCTCCGAACGACCGATCCCGATCGATCCGAAGCGATGTACCGCGCGGTCCTCACGCTTTACCATGATAAACCGTGGGCGAAAAAATACGTCGACCAAGCGAAGGAAGCGCTGGGAGAGAAGTAACTTCTAGTTTGGGTCCAAGTTTTTCATACCCGAATTAGGGCCTGCTGCGCAGTCCCAAATCCGGCTTGGGGGATCTTCTAAACCCGCTTGAGCCAGAGGACCTGGTAGGGGTCGAGAGCGATTTCGGTGGCGGTCGAGAAGGTTTTCTTCGAGATGACGTCTTCGAAGAAGCGGCCCAGTCCGAAGGTGCGCAGGGTGTTGCCGGAGATGGCTTGCGGTTGGTCGGAGAAATTGGCCGCGACGATGATCCGGTTCGCGTCGCGGACTCGCAGGAAGCCGAGCACGTGGGGTGAGCGGAAGTTGATGACCTGCAACTCTTGTCCGGCCAGGGCAGGACACTGTTTGCGCAGCTCGATCAGCTCTTTGAGTTTGCTGTAGATTTTTTTGCCGTGGGAGTTGTAGTTCGGGTCCTCGAGATAATTCCACTGCATCTTCGGCCGGTGGATCCATCGCGTGTCGCCCGCCTTGGCAGGGTCTTGCACGAAATCGTAGTCGTTGAGCATCCCCCACTCTTCGCCGAGGTAGAGAAGCGGGATGCCGCCGATGCTCAGGATGATGCTGTGCAGGAGGTTGATCCTCCGGATTGCCATATCGATCAGCAACTCGTCCTCTCGCTCGATCGCCTGCTCCAGCCCGGCCAACGAGGCCATCGTGCCAGAGATCCGCATGTCGCCGGTCGCCGGGTCGTGCTGGAACGGGACACCACGCGCGAACGAGCCGGGGAACTGGCCGGTGTAGAACGCGTTGAGAAACTGGCGATGGTCATAGCCGTTGATCCCGACCTCGGCCGCGTCTTTGTCGTCGAACGTCCAACCGATGTCGTCGTGGCACCGCAGATAGTTGACCCAGGTGGTCCCCTCGGGCAGCCGGTAGCGGTGGCTCAGCGTTTGATGCAACAGCTTGATCTCCCGCGTGGCGAGCGATTCCCAAAGCAGCGCCATGAGCGTCGGATTGTACGAGAGCTGGCATTCGTTCGGGGCGATGTACTTTTGTACCTCGTCGGGATGGACGATCGCTTCGGACTTGAACAACAAGCCCGGGGCAGCGATACGGATTAGGGTGTTGAACGCGCGGATGACGGTATGGGCCAGCGGCAGGTTCTCGCACGAGGTGCCCATCTCTTTCCAGATGAACGCGACCGCGTCGAGCCGCAGCACGTCGGCGCCCGTGTTGGCCAGGAAGAGCATCTCCTCCATCATCGACCGGAAGACGGCCGGGTTGGAGTAGTTCAGGTCCCATTGAAAATTGTTGAACGTGGTCCAGACCCACCGCTGCATCCCGTCGTGCCAGGTGAAATTTCCACGATGGACGGTCGGGAATATCTCGCGCAGGGTCTTTTCATATTGATCGGGGATCTTGCGATCGGGGAAGATGTAGTAAAACTGTTGATACTCGCGGTTCCCCGCCTGGGCCTGCTGGGCCCAATAGTGGTCGTCGGACGTGTGGTTGAAGACGAAGTCGAGCACGAGGAAAATGTTGGCCTCGTGCAGCTCGTCGGACAGACGGCGGAGGTCCTCGATCGTGCCGAGTTGGGGGTCGATCGTACGGTAGCTGCTGACCGCGTAACCGCCGTCGTTGTTCCCCGGCCGGACGGCGAACAGGGGCATCAGGTGGAGGTAGGTGATCCCCAGCTCCTTGAAATAGTCGATCTGCTCGCGTAGCTGGTGGAGATTTTCACTGAACAAATCTACATAGAGTGCCCCGCCGACAAACCGCTCGGATTGGAACCAGGTGGGCTCCAGGAGCCGGTGTTGGTCCAAAGCCTTGATGGCATTGGGTCGCGCAATCCAAGCGTGCGCGGCCGATAGGACGATCTGCTCCAGGTGGTAGAAGAAATCGTATCGGGCCCCGTACAAACGGTACAACTGTCTGAATAGGAGTTTCCAATACTCTTGTAACCTACTCTCGAAGGGGATCCGATCCTGCTCGGGGATACTCTCCTCCTGCCAGTATGCCTCCAGGCGGGGGAGAATTCGCCTCAACGTCAGTTCCGCTTCAAAAGAGAGATCCAAGGAAACCCCGCGAGGGCTAGACTTGGTCATTGGGAATCTGGATGTGGTTTAAAAAATGGTAATACTCAATCCCTTCAAGTATACCAGCCGCGTGGTGGGCTTGTGCGAAGTAAACTCGGGGTAATCGCTTCAGCTTCTTAAGCTCAGGACTATAATTCCCTACAACTACTCCAAGTGTGCGCCCGCGGAGCATTCCCTCGTCATTTCCCGAGTCGCCGGCCACCAAAACGTGCTCCGGCGGGAACCCCCAGCGGTAGAGGAGGTGGCGCATGGTCATCTCGCTACCGGCCCGAACGGGCACGATATCGAGGTACATTTTTCGCGAGAAAATGATGTTGGCCCGAAGCTTGGCCTCCCGGATCATACGCCGGATTTTGGCCACGCTGGGCGATTTTTTGAGGTCGATTTCGTAGCTGAGCTTGAATTTCGTCAGATTTTCTTCCGGCTGGATGTAGAGCCCCTCGACATCGGCCAAAAGTGCCTTAATCGCCTCGAGCTTCCACTGGAAACTGATCTGCTTTTGCCAACTATAATCGGTGTTCAGGTTGTCGCCATAATAGAGCTCCGTTCCGACCGAGGTACTGAACGCGTCGGGCATCGGCAAGCCAAGCTCCTCGACCATCTCTTTCGCGCTCTCGAGCCCTCGGCCCGTCGCGATGCCGAAACCGACGTTCTCGTGCTCCTTGAGCATTTCGATGAACCGCCCGAGCGATTCCTCGTCGCCGGTCAACGTGTTGTCCAAATCGCAGATGATCATCCGGTCGAAATCGGGGATACGCCGCTTTTTGACCGGCTCGGCCAAGGCAGGCGTGTCGGACCGCTCGTAGATCTCGTTGACGTCGCGCAGGTAACGGTTGGCATGGTTCGTCCAGGAATAATATTCGTGGACCCCCTTGATGCCTTGCTCCGACCAGGCGTCCCACTGCTTCGGCTCGGTGAGAACTCGCAAGAGTGCCTTCTCGATATTCGATGCGTCGAACGGATCGATCAACAGACCGTTGTTGCAGTTGGCCATGATGTCGCTGGGGCCGCCGTCGTTGGTCGCGATGATCGGGAGCCCCGTCGCGGCCGATTCGAGAAGCGTCAAGCCGAACGGTTCGGTGAACGCCGGGTTGACAAAGACCCCGCGACTCAATTGGGCCAGCGAGTAAATGTCCGGGACGTCCGCCGCCGTGTGGCTCTTCGGATAGGCGACCTTGCCGTAGAGATCGTAAACGTCGATCAGCGTCAAGATCCGATCGAGAACCCGGCGCGGGCCGGGTGGCATTTTGCGAAGATCTTCACGAGTGCCCATGATCAAAACCAGATTGGCAAGCTCCTGAAGTTCGTGGTTTTTCCCGTAAATTTCGACCAATTTCTCCAAATTCTTCCGCTCGTCCGGGCGGGCCATGGCAAGGATCATCGGCCGGTCGGGTAACTGTAAAAAACGGGAAATTTCTTCGTGAATCGGATAATCACCGGGCGACTTGCTCGGGTCGGGCATGGTAAACGACGAAAGATCGACGCCCGGCGGAATCACATCCATCCGGTCCGGAACGTAGTGGTTGTAAAGCGCGTACTGTTCCTTCACTTCCTGGTTCGTGCTCGTCACAACCAGTGACGCCGTCTCCAACGCGATCTCTTCCCCCTCGATCCGGGTCGAGAATTTGAACTTCTTATCCAAAACGGCCGGGTCGGTCTTCGTGTTGCTCTCCAAAAACCGCTTCCGCTTCACGCGGCCGAGCGAATGGCCTGTGAAAATGTAAGGGATGTGCAACAACCGAGCGAGCTGCGCGCCGACCACACCACCGTCGGCGTAGTGCCCGTGGAGGATGTCCGGCAAGGAATGGCGTTTGAAGTAGCTCAGCATTTGGTCCACACACGTATAGAGGTGCGGCCAAAGTGATTCCTTGCGCAGGTAGCGTTTCGGGCCGAAGGGGATCCGCACGATTTTGGCACCGTCGCAGATCTGCTCTTCCACTTGCGCGTAGGCCGGATCGACCCGCGGATCGAAAACCTGGCGAGTAAACAGCGTCACCTCCTCGACTTGTTCCCGCTTGGCCAGCTCGGCAGCCAGTTCCAAGACATACTTGACCTGTCCACCAGTGTCCGGATCTCGTCCCAACTCAAGCTCGTGGGCACGAATCAGCCCGTGCAGGCTCAGGAGTGCGATCTTCAATTTGGGAGCAGCCATGGTATCCGCCTTTCTTTGGGCGATCAAAATTCGCGCCGGTGCAAGCCGCGCTCGCGTCAGGATGAACCCTGACCTAAAACCGACCTTCTTGATCCCGATATGTCAAATGATCCTTGCGCGACCGATTTTTTGGGCCGCAAAACAGTTCATTAGCAATGCAGATCAAATTAAGAATGAACCAGAGCCCCCAACAAGGCGCTCGTGTCATGGGTGTGTATCAGATTGCTGGGTAACCCCGTCGCAGGTTTAACCGGCAGGGGCTCTTTTGCAAATGCCCCCAGATGTAAATCCATTCAGGTATCCATTTGTTCCGGCAAGGAGATACCCGAGGGTCAAAATGGGGCATTACTCGGTTTTTATTTTTCATTCTCCAGTAGTGTACCATATTGACACTCCTCTTTCGAGCCATTCCCCCCATCAGAGAGTGGTTTACGGGAGGCGATTTCGTTGTTTTTATAGGATTTTGCACATAACCACGATAAAAGCGGGCAAATGCCCCCCTATGGAACTAAACGAAAAATAGTATTATTTTTTCCTGTCTATAATAATTTCCTTATGGACGCCGGCCGATATATAGTTACAATTCAATACACGGTGTACCTGGGCAGGCAAAACCGTGCAGACGAGTCCGGTTTCCTGCAACCGGGCTCGCCTATGTCCTACAATTTCCTAGGTTTCCAATATGCGTTTTAAGGAGGTCGTCATGGACCACGTAACCGTACAATCTCAAGCCAAGTCGCCCGCCGAACAGGCGGGACCCACTTTTTCAATCCAACGACAAATTCAAATGATCGCCGGGGCGATGGTCCTGGTCGGCGGGACTCTTACGCTCACGGTCAGCATCTGGTGGGTGTTGCTGTGTCTTTGGGTCGGACTGGGGTTGACCTTCGCCGGCTTGACCGGGATATGTCCCATGGAGTTCATACTGCTGAAAATGCCATGGAATAAAATCAAACTTTCACAAAAAGACTGCGTAACCAACGATGGCGGTTGTTCCGGCGCGAGCAGTAAAACCACCGGCGGTTGTGGTGCTTAGGTCTTTGTGTTATCCTCAATTCAGCAACGGTGTTTATGCCGTGTACGCAGCCAGGAGTACTTTTTGCTCCTGGCTCGTTTTATGAATGTTTATACAACCAGTACCAAGAGTGAACCATGCCTTGGGTCGTTGTCATTGTCTTTTGTATCGCGTTCGTGTTTTCCATGCTCGGGCTTGGCGGATCGACGCTCTATGTACCCATTCTGTATTGGTTCGGGCATGATCTGAAAAGCGTGGCGATCCCGACGGCTCTGTTCATCAACGGGGTGACGGCCCTTTCGGCTTTCAGCTACTACTTTCGTGCAAAGTTGGTGGACGTCCGAGGCGGGGCACCGATGATCGTTACGGCATTTCTCGGCGCGATGACCGGCTCCTGGTTCACCGAAAAGATTCCCACCCAACTGTTGCTGATCCTCTTCTCACTCGCGTTGGCCGCTACCGGCTTGAAGATGTTTGCCAGTGCCAACAGCAAAAAGCGCAAGCCGATGATGCCGGTCCGGCAACGAATGATCGTCACCGGGGTCGGCGGATTTTTTATCGGCGCGATTGCCGGCATGCTCGGCGTCGGCGGCGGGTTTCTGGTCGTGACGCTGTTGGTGGCGGTCGGTTATCCCATGAAAACGGCGGCGGCAACCACCACGTTTGTCGTCATCTTCTCTTCCTTTTCCGGCTTCCTCGGTCACATGGCCCAAGGAAATTTCGACATCCCGTTGCTCATCTGGACGTCGGCCGCGGTCGTGATCGCGTCGCAGATCGGGGCGAGAGTTATGAACAAGAAGATGGACCCCAAGTGGCTCCGCCGGTTATTGGGAATCGTGCTGTTCGGAATGGCGCTCGAGCTTTTCTTCGGCTTTATCTTTGGCGGGTAGCGTGTGCTTCCTAAGATTCTTGAGTATTCCTTATAGACTCTCAGGTATTTAAAGTTACGAGGCCGACCAACGGAAGGCCGGTTTTTCAGGAAAAAACGTTAAACCGTTTGTAACTTTAAATATCTTACAATCAATAGCCGTCGAGCTTGCTCGTCGCTTAATGCGATTTTGCATTTCAAAACGACGAGCAAGCTCGACGGCTAAAAGTGCACAGAATTATTTACGTGGCTTCGCATGAGCCGGGCGGCCGGCGAACGATTCGCCGAAGAGGTCAACTTGGCGGTGGGTGAGCATTGCGTGGCAGAGTGCCAGGGTCGAGGCGGCCCAGGAGGTCGCGATCAACGGGTCGTCTTCTTTCGCGTCGGTGAAACGATTGACCCAACTGCCGTCCGCGCGTTGCAGACGCAACACTTGCTCGGCGAGCACGACCGGCCACTCGACCGGGCCGTCGGGCGTGTCGATCGTCGGCTGTCGCAAGGTCAGGAACGCGTGCGCGACGGCCCACGTCCAATAGTAATAGGTCGCGTTTTGCAAGACTTGACGATCGGTCGCAAACTCGCCCGGATTTTTGGTCACGGAAAAGTGACGCTCCAACCAGCGCCGCGACGCAACCACTCGCGGGTGATCGGGCGGCAAACCGGCCCGGACCAGGGCACGTAGTCCGTCGGCGGTCATCGTGCCGTAGCTTTTCATCCGCTGGTGGCCGTGTCGGTCGGTGCCTGCGATCCCGGCCTTGTTCATCTCGGGGAAGCCGGGCATGAAGAAGAAGCCGCCGTCATCGAAACGTGGGTCGCCGGTGTCGTAGTTTTGGCAACGCTGGACGAAGATGAGCACCGGCTTGAAGTCGGGCCGGTTCTCGGGATCGAGCGACGCACCGGAACGCAGGGCTCCGATGCCGAAGAGGGTCGCCGCGAGGTTCGAGCTTTCCATCGGATTGGCGTGGGCGGCCGGATCATCGCCGTTCGGTTTCTTCGGCGGCCCGATCGAGAACCCCCAGCCGCCGTAGGCCGGATCGCTTTGTTTCCAGCCGAGCGGTTCGAGGAGCTGTCGCTGTTTGAGGTAAGTGAGGTACGCCTTTTGGCCCGCGCGACGCTGTGCGAGCGGGATGAGGCCGTCGGACTTTTTTGGATGGGCGATCACGCGTGAGGCGGAGGCGGCCGTGTAGACCGGGAAGGCCCACTGGCGATCCCCCACACCTAACTTGCCGTCCTTGACATGGCTCAAGAGGTACGCGGTCCCTCGCTGATAGGCTTTTTGGCCACGCTCGCCTGTCTGGGGCAAGAAGAGCAACACGCTCATCACCTGCGGCGTCAGTGCCGGGCTACGTCGGAGTGCACCGTAGGTCTCGCTGTACCACGCGCCGTCGTCGGCCTGTTTTTCGAGCAGGTAGTTGCCCGCCTTCCGGAGCGCCAAGTCAAGCCGCCGGACCAGTGCGGACCGATCAGGCCGAGCCACTTTATCTGGCCCGACGGCTTGGACGGTGGAAACCAAAAGGATGATTAACAGTATCGCGTTGATACGAGCGTGTTTCATGGTGTCGGGTTTTATAGTTTCCTATGTTTATTGAACCTCAGACGGATCCGACTTTATGTACGCATTCGCGTACACAAAGTCGGCTTGGGATATAACTCTAAGCTTAGCGGCTTGTTATTTTATCGTAAGTTTAGCTGCCGAACATCGTTCGGCGCGTTTTCGTGCTTTATTGCTCTGGCACGATAAAACACGTCGGACGATGTCCGACGACTAAACAAGGAACTACCAAAAAATTTAGCGTTGTCGTTTGACCTTGTCGGAGACGGGGAAGGGGGCGCGATCGACCATCAAGACCAACAACGCGGCCGAGGTGCAAAACGTGCGGCCGGTGATGCAGTGGTGGCCGCTCCACGAGCCATCCTTGTTCTGCACGTTATTGAGGTTCTTGGTGATCTTTTCGTCCCACTTTTTCCACTCGTCGCCCCCTTTGACCACGAGCGACTCGCCGATGTTCATGTAGCTGAGAAACTCTTCGCCACCGTTGTTGCCGAACCCGGCGATGAAGCGTTTGTCATCCAATTTTTTGACGACCGCCTCTTGCTGGGCTTCGAGATCGGTGATCGCTTTTTCGAATCGCTTCACTTTCTGCCCGAGCTCTTGGCGTTCCTCGTCGGAGGTCGCTTTTTCGAGATTCTCTTTAGCGTCCTTCAACCGTTCGTTGTTGGAATTGACCGAGTCTGCCATCGCGGAAAGGTTCGAGCTGGAGGCGTAAAGTTCGACGCCCGCGGATCCCTTCCCTCTGAATTTTCCGGAAGATTTATCGTACGATTGTTGGGCGTATTGCTCGGCTTTTCGTTGCATCTTAGACGAGACATTGGCGCCACTTTGCATGGACCGGTTGATCCCTTTCGTGGCCGCTCCCTGTGCCAGTGCCGATGCCCAACCTTGATCGCTCCAGGTTCCATCCTCGCGCTGGTTGAGCTCCATCTTCTTGAGGACCTTTTCCAAGGCGGTCTTCACCCGTTTGTTACCGGCGTCGTCGGGCATCTGCTTGAGCACCTCCGGCAGCAGCATCGCGGCCATGAAGGTGTCGATATACGGACCGAGCTTCGACTGGACCCGCGTGCCACGCGTTTGGGTGATGAAAAGCGATTTTTCGTCGGCCTCCTCGACTTGCGAACAGATAAAGTTGATCGCCTTCAGAACGTTCTCGGCGTACGGACCCTTCGATGGCGTGCTGCCCGAACGGATCAGGGCGAGCGCCGCCATGCAGGTGTCGGCCACGCTGGGGATCTCGGCCGTGTTGACCTTCTCGGCATTGTTGGTCTGGGACATTTGAGTCGGTCGAATCCGCGCGGACTTTTCGATTTTTTCCGGAACCGACTTGAGTGGCATTCCTTTGACCGGCGTGACGTCGGGTACTTTCTTCGCGGCACCATCGAGCATGACCCGCGAGCTGCCTCGCATGTGGGCCGACTCTTCACCTTGGCCCCATGCGCCCGATTCGAGTTGGTGCCCGACGAGCCAGTCGAGTCCTTTTTGCACTTCGTTACTGAGCGATTTCGGCTCGACGGCCGGCTTCCAAACGACCTTGTCCTGAGTGTTCGAATTCTGATCATTTGCCTCGGCTGTTGGAGGGGGTGGGGGTTCATTTGCATCCTGTTCGGCAGCCACCATGAAGCTGCTACCGATCGCGAACGACAGAAACATTGCCGCGCCCCAGAAAAAAGTTCGTTGTCGCATCCTTATTTCTCCTTGTAAAGATTGGTAAAAGATCCACTTTGGGCCGCCTCCCAAGTACAACATTATCCACCGTCGCAACGTGGTTTCGACGCACTTCGACGAAAGCAAGTTCCCAAATTGTATCAGAAAAAAAGGATTGTAAACGTAACATGTTTGTAACGAAGAACAAAAGCATCCCCCTCGATCGGTCGGTGCAATTTTTTAACGTTGCCCCTCAATCGCGGGCCAGTGCAGGGGTTTTACTCGAGGTCGGGAACCGCGTTCGATCGACCATCAAGGCCAGCAGTGCGGCCGAGGTACAAAACGTGCGGCCGGAGATGCAGTGGTGGCCGGTCCAGGAGCCGTCCTCGTTTTGCACGCTGTAAAGTCTCTCCGAAATCGCATCGTCCCATTTTTTCCATTCTTTACCCCCTTGGGCAACAAGCATTTCGCCGATATTCATATAACAATAGAACTCCTCGCCACCGTTGTTGCCAAACCCAGCGAGAAAGCGATTGTCATCCAATTGTTTCATAAGCATCTTCTTTTGGGCCGTAAAATCTTCTTTCACTTGATTAAATTGATAGACGATCTTTCTGGCCTCTCGACACTTTTTGGAATCCTTGCTCTCTTCGATGACTCGCTGGGCCTCTTCTGCCTGATCTCGGCAAGAATTCAGCCAGTCCGACAGGACGGACAAACTCGAGCTGGAAGCGTACAACGCAACTCCGGCGGATCTCCTCTGGTTAAACCGTGCCGAACGAGGGTCGTATAACCGTTGGATAAAGAATCTGGTTTGTTGCTGCATCTTTTCGGGGATCGCAATGTCGTGCAGTTGCGAGCGATAGATCCCTTTCATGGCAATACTTTGCCCCAACGTGGCAGCCCACCCTTGATCGCTCCAAGTGCCATCGTTCTTTTGATGCCAGGCCATTTTTTTTAAAACTTTTTCCAAAGAGACCCGGACTCGCTTGTTACTCTTTTCGTCCGGCATCTGATCGAGTACTTCGGGCAAGACCATTGCGGCCATGAAGGTGTCGACATACGGACTGAGCTTCTGCTGATCACGAGTGTTACGTTTCCCGGTGATGTAAGGCGACTGCTCGTCCGCCGACTCGATTTCCGCACAGACATAAAAAACGGCCCGACGAACGTTTTCCGTGTAAGGACCTTTCGACGGTGAGCTGCCCGCCCGGATAAAAGCCAGCGAGGCGATACACGTATCAGTGACGTTGGGAAGATCAATGCTTTCAACCTGCTCGTCATACAACGATGCGGATCGCCGCGGAGCGGTCGGACTGGGAACCACCGTGCCCGAAGCACCGGAACCACTGTGTGCAAAAGCTGGAGAATTTGTCTCCCCTTGGCCCCACGCGCCCGAGGTAAGTTGGTGCTGGGCGAGCCACGTGAGCCCTTTTTGGATCTTTTCGTTCAGTGGTTTCGGCTTGACCGCCGTTTTCCAACCACGCTCCGGTTGGGTCAAGGCATCCGGAGTTGCTTTCGTTGTCGGCCACAGTGAAACAGGTTTTTTCGACGCACCTTCATCGGCGGCCAGGCAAGAATGATTCATCGCGCACAAGACGAACGTCGCGACGATCCAACAAGAAATAGATCTGCGCATCTTCTCTCTCCTCTCTTCCAAAATGGGAAAGATACATTTTTGATGCCTGCGTAGCTAATGATCCTTCCGCAAAATGCGTCTGTTCCAGCCGGATTTTGCTCGATTTCCGGTAGCAAAGCAATTCATTAGAAATGCAGGAATCGATAAATAAGTCTGTTCCAAAACTTAAAAGTATCTAGCAGCTATTGAGTTTCGGGTTCCGGATCCCAAATAGGGCACGCTTCGCGACCCCATTTCGGCTTGGGACAGAAAATTATTCACCTGAGACTCTCTAAGACACGCACCCGCCGGGATTATACCAAAAACCGGGCTGAAAACCTAACAAAATTTGCAACAAAAGATACAAAAAAGAAAAAACGACGATCGTTCTCAGTCAAGTTTGAGGCTCAAGCAGAAACAGGCCCCACGATCGGTTGGGATGAGTTTCAAATCGCCCCCCAGATCGCGGGCCAAGCGGCGTGAAAGCGCGAGACCGAGCCCGACGCCCGGCGCAGTGCGGGCTGCTTCGGAGGCGGTCTTCGAAAAACCACAGAAAAGCCGTCGACGTACATCGCGCGGGATGCCGGGTCCGGTGTCCGCGACCGTCACGGTCAATATTTGCTCCTGCTCCCAGACATCGCACGTCACGCGGATCGTTCGGTCGTCGGCCGTGACGGCGTACTTGCACGCGTTATCGACCAGGTTCCAAAGGATCTGTTCGACGGCCGACGGGTTGGTGCGGATCGTCGTTCCGTTAACCGCTTCGGCTATCATGACGTCCAGTTTCATGCCGGCCCGATGACAACGCTTGCTCAATCGCGACGCGATCGGCGTGATCAACTCGCCGATCGGCAGCGTTTCGAGCCGGCCGGTGTGGCGCCCCCGTTCGAGCCGCGCGGAGGAGAGGACGTTTTCGACCAGGTGGGTCAAGCGGTCCGCCTCGGACTCGAGCGTTTGGAGGTAACCTTTCTGCGATTCTTGGGCGACCATCCCTTCGGAGAGCATCTCGGAGTACATGCGGAACGTCGTCAGCGGCGTACGCAGTTCGTGCGTAACGGCCGTGACAAACTCGCTTCGACGGCGGCCGAGTCGGATCATGCCCATCAACAAGACGGCAAACGCGCCGAGCGAGAGCAAGACGCAGCCGAACGCGATCGTGACCGACACGAAAACCGGGCTGAAGGGGGCGTTGAGTTGGGTCAGGTCGGCGGCGGGCAGGGGGCCCGGCTCGAGCCGTACCGGAAGCGACGCGAGCATCCGGCCGGGCGCGTTGCGTTTTTCGTCCAAGACCAGATGCGCTTCGGGCAGCAGATCGGAGACCTCCTTTTCGAGTGATTTCGCCAGCGTCGGCCAGTCGAACAAGCAGCCTTGCAAGAGCGTGCGACCGCCGAGCTGGACCCGGCGGAGCAGGAAGAGCTGATCGTTCAAGCAGACCGGCCGCATCGGGGCCCAGACCCCTTCCTCCATCAGCGGCAACGTCGGGGCGATCTGCTGGACCTGTTGCATGTCGACACCCTGTTGAGATCCCCAGCCCTGCGGCTGTTGGGGGTTCTGAATAACACCGCCGATATTGTTCGGATTACGAGGAAAAACACCGTTCGTATTATTCGGATAAACACCGCTGACACTCTGTTGATACCGTCCAGCCTGTTGCCCCTGCTGCCCCTGCTCACCCTGCTGGGATGACGAGTCTTGCCGAAGTGGTCCGCTCTGTGGTTGTTGTGGAATGGACGGATAAACCGTCGACTGCGGCAACGACTGGCCTTGATAGGGATAGGGAGTGGAACTTTGTTGCGACTGTTGGCCCGACGACCGTACGGGGAGATCGAAGCCAGGCTCGTTCGACACCGGCGAAGTGGGAGACGTGGTTGCCTGCGGCCCGGGGAGCGGTTCGGAAGGACGCTGTAAACTTTCGAGCCTCCCAGACACCGATGGCTCGGCGTTGGTCCTCTGCCTGTTATTCGCGGATTGTGCCGGTGCATTGGCCGGAGAAGTCGACTCGTTGGTCGACGGAGCGGAATACGCTTGTCCATATCGCGGCGGGTTCGTTTGCGTCGGGACTTGCGGCTGAGGGTTCGACACGGCCGGCATATTCGTCGCATTGGGATAATAGCCGGAGTGATTCGCCTGCGAATCGTTAAAAACAACGGCGGGTGCCTGGGGCTCGAGTTGCTGTTGCGAATAGGGATTGTAGACGTTCTGCTTGAAATTCGCCGAATTAAAACTCGAAAATCCCTTGTTGATCGCTGTCTGACGCGCTTCGTACTCCGCCTTCGAGCGGGCTTGTTTCCCTTTGCCGGAATACTTTTTGCCGGAAGGTTTGGAATTCGAGAGATCCTTCGAAAAATTGGCTTCATTTTTGGTCAGAAGCGTTGACTCTTTGTCGAGCAATTCACCGCCAAACTGCAACGTGGGATATTCGGTCAGCCGGATGGTCGGCTCCGGCAGCAGGGCAATCAGGTCGACGGTTGCCTTCACATCCGCCAGTTTTTTCGGTATTTTACCGTCGAGGACCAGAACCTCCTTTTTGTCAACCGCTCGTCCGTTGCTTGCCGAAGCCAGTTCGAGTGTGAAGTAGCGATTGTCCAGCTTCACGTTCTCGTTTTGTTGTGCTTGCCAATCTTCCAGCGGCAGCCCGAAGCCTTGGAACGGGCGGGCGTTCTCGAGCGCCACCATCGGCGCGACCATCGAGTCGATCCGCCACAACGCCAGCGAAACGTTCTCCTCGACCTTTGCGATCCTCGCCTTCTCCACCCGTTCGCGCTCGAGCCGAACGACGCGCATGCTCACCCAGCCGGTCGCGACAAGCGTCACCACGGTAAGCAAAATGAAAAACGGCCATAAAAGCTTCGAGTAAGTCAAGGTGGTTGATAGCTCCCGGTTTAATAAAAATTGTTTAGCGGTCGAATGGAATTCGACGTGTTTTGAAAAAATGCACCAACACCAAACGCGTCGAATTCCATTCGACCGCTAAACGATAAGGATGTGTCAGCTATTTCGTTTCCGTCAGCATGTATCCTTTGCCGTGGACGGTGACGATCATGGTGCCGTCGGTGTCGCCCAGTTTCTCGCGCAACCGGGCGACGTGCATGTCGATCGTGCGGGTTTGGCCGCCGCGCGGGTCGATGCCCCACACATTCTGCAGCAGCTCGTCGCGCGAGATGGCCCGATCGCGGCTGACCGCCAGGTAGCGGAGCAGCTCGGCCTCGCGCTGCGAAAGCTCGGCACGGTGGTCCGGCCGGACGACCTCGTTTCGTTTCAGGTCGACCGTCACCTGGCCGAACGTGAGTTGGGTCACGTCGCCGGTCCGCTCGGCCGACCGGCGCAGGACCGCCTCGACGCGGGCAAGCAGCTCGCGGACGCTGAACGGCTTGATCACGTAGTCGTCCGCCCCGTCCGAGAGGCCGCGGACCCGATCGTCCTCTTCCCCTCGCGCGGTCAAGACGATGACCGGCAACTGCGGCTTGACTTTGCGGATCTTGGTCAGCACGTCGAACCCATCGCCGCTCGGCAGGACCAAGTCGAGCAGGACCAGGTCGACATCAAGCGTGATGGCCATCTCGGCCCCCTCCGGCGCGTCGGCCGCCTCATGGACCTCGTAGCCGGTGAACCGGAGCGTGTCGACAATCCCGCGTCGGATCGCCGCATCGTCTTCAATGGTTAAAATTCGTCGTGCCATAGTGTCAGTGCTCGGTTTTTATAGTTCTCTTTCTATCATCGGTCAAAAATGGGGCGATGTTTTGTTTTTTAGCCACCCCCCGATTTTATCCTATTCCACGGCACACATATTTCCGCTCTCATCCCATTCGATTCGCGTACCATAAGAAAGCTGTAAACATTCATATACGCCACGGTGGCCATATTCTATTTTAGCCAATTGGCCATGGGAATGAAAGGAACAAAAGGCGGCTTTCATGCTACTTACGGTGTGGGCTCCAGGAGCGGCATACGTCGTGCCGGGATTATCCGGAACCTCGAGCGGCGACATGAATCCGTCTTTCTCCGTACGATGCCCGACCAGCTCCACCGACTGCCATTGGGGCGATTTGACCGAGAAGGCGATCCGAAGCGTGACCCGATGGGCAAACCGGATCGTGACCCGCTCGACAAACGGCCGATCACCAATGGTCGGCTTCATCTCATACTCGATCGCGATCGATTGATCGTAGTTTTTGATGTCGAACAGCTTCTCGACGAATTTTTTCGCGTGCGGAAGTACCTCGGCGGCATCGGTCTCTTGAAAATCGACCGATTGGATCTCCTGCAAGCTTTCGAGGAACTTACGCTCCCACGGCTTCACGCCCTCCTTGGGGATCACGATTCGATTCTTCGCCGGTGGTTTTTCCGGCGGAGCGGCCGATAGTATCGACGGAGCGCAAAGCATCACACTGCCGACGACGGCCAGCAGGATCCAAATCGATTGTCGTTTAAAATTACACATAAAATATGTTCCGGTCGTACAACTCGCTTTTAGCCGACGGGCCTGCCCGTCGTTTGAAATGACAATAACGCTTCAAAGCGACGGGCAGGCCCGTCGGCTAAAAAACGCATGCCCCCCAAAAGGATCGCGGTCTGTGCATTTAATTCTACCCGAAAATGGGCGGGAAAGGCGTAACGAGTTTGTAACAAGCGGGGGGGGATCGCCGATCCGAAAGGGTTTGAAATCTGTGGAAAAACGGGTATAATGGAAGAAAATGCCCCATCCCTCCTAACCCCACCTCTCAAGAAATCGTCCCATGTCGCTACGTACCCTCCTGGTTTTTGCCGTTTTTGCGTCCTGTTTTTCCCTTCAAACCCAAGCGGCGGCCTATTCCAGCGGTGCGGAAGCACCTACTAAAAAGGCTAAACGGAAGCCGAATATCGTCTTTATCCTGGCCGACGACCTTGGTTATCGGGAATTAGGCTGCTATGGGCAGGAAAAAATCAAGACGCCGCGGCTCGACAAGCTGGCCAAGGAAGGGATGCGGCTAACGCACCACTACGCCGGCAACGCGGTCTGTGCTCCGTCGCGGTGTGTACTGATGACCGGCAAGCACCCCGGGCATGCATGGGTTCGGAATAATCGACCCGCCAAGCCCACCGGGCAACAGCCGATCCCCGACAGCGTCGTGACGTTCGCCGAGGTCTTGAAAAAACAGGGCTACACGACCGGCGCGTTCGGCAAGTGGGGAATCGGTGCGACCGGCAACGAAGGGGATCCGCTCAAGCAGGGTTTCGACCGGTTCTTCGGCTACCACTGTCAGAGAAAGGCGCACAGCTATTATCCGGCGAGCCTCGACGATGACGATGGTCAGTTCAAGCTGAACAACAACCCGCCGATCCCCGGCCACGCGAAGCTTCCCAAGAACGCCGACAAGAACGACCCTCGCAGCTACGACCGGTTCAAGGGCCAGGACTACGCGTCCGACCGGATCAACGAGGCGGCGTTGGAGTTTGTCCGCAAGAACCGCGACCGGCCGTTCTTCCTCTACTACCCGACGATTATCCCACACGTCGCGCTCCATGTGCCGGACGAGGAGCTCAAGCCGTACCTCGCGCAGGGCTGGAACGACCCGCCGTTTACGAAAGAAAAAGGCTTCGGCTACACGCCCCACTACACGCCCCGGGCTGCTTACGCGGCCATGATCACGCGGCTGGACCGCTACGTCGGAAAACTGCTCGATGAGCTCGACAAACTCGGCCTGGCCGACGACACGATCGTCGTCTTCACGTCCGATAACGGCACGACGCACCTCAAAGACGAGGTCGACTACGATTTCTTCGCGAGCGTCGGCGAGCTGCGTGGGCTGAAGGGCCGACTCTACGAGGGTGGGGTCCGTGTGCCGGCGATCATCCGCTGGACAGGCCACGTCCCGGCCGACACGGTCAGTGATCGCGTCACCGGCTTCGAAGACTGGATGCCGACTTTGTTGGACATGATCGGCGACACGAAAGACCAACCGAAAGACATCGACGGGATCAGCTTCGCCCCGACGCTGGAAGGTAAGAAGCAGGACCCGCGACCGTTCCTCTATCGCGAGTTTGCCGGCTACGGCGGCCAGCAGTCGGTCCGCGTCGGCGACTGGAAGCTCATCCGCACCGGCATGAACAGCAAAAAATCTAAGTACAAAGAAGAGCTCTTCAACCTGGCCAAGGACCCCAGCGAGAAACACGACGTCCACCAAAAACACCCCGAGATCGTCAAAAAGCTCCAAAAGCTCATGCAACAAGAGCACGAACCGTCGAAGCTGTTCCCGCTGAAGAAGATTGATTAGGGTTGCGGAAATATCTTAATTTATCCGCCGCTTTATGCCCGCGCTCGGATTGAGACAGGAAACGCATTTCGACTTTTGTAAAACTTACCCAAATACCGACAACGCAACCCTTTTTCTCATGGCAACAAAGCGCGGACATAAAGCGGCGCGGCTATTGAGTCTCAGGTATTTAAAATTACAGGCTTCAACATCAGGTATCAAGCCGGAATTGGGACTTTTTTGTAGGTATTCCCACACC
>JASFHG010000007.1:0-18282 GCA_050123355.1 Planctomycetia bacterium | reverse complement strand
AGGGTGGTCGTCATCCGGTCACGCCGCAAGGGAAGCCGACGAAGGGCGGTTCGACTCGAAACAAGCATAAGGCTTCGAACAAGGCGATCGTTCGTCGACGACGTTCGAAACGCTACGGCATATTGAAGTTGAAGTAGTAAAGACTGGAAAGAGACCCCCATGGGAAGATCACTCAAAAAAGGCCCCTATGTCGACGAGAAGCTTTACTTAAAAGTGGCTCGACAGGATGAGTCTGGGACAAAGAACCCGATCAAAACTTGGGCACGTGCCTGTACGGTCGTTCCGGAATTTGTAGGTCATACGTTCATGGTCCACAACGGCAAAGCCCATATCAAGGTTTTCGTGACGGAAGAAATGGTCGGTCACAAGTTGGGTGAATTTGCTCCGACTCGAACCTTCCGCGGACACGGCGGCAAAGGCAAGCGGTAAGATGTTAGCGGCGGGGCTTGTCCCCGCGTTAAAGGCTTTTTGTTTTTACGTGGAAGTGATTCCACGGCTAACCGGTTTTTGTATACAAGTAATTGAAAGTTTATCAGTTGAGGAACTCGTGATGGCGTACACAGCAGTACATCGTTATGCCCGAATCAGTCCGCGTAAGGCGCGGCTTGTCGCGGACATGGTACGAGGGAAGTTCGCCGACGAGGCACTGGAAATTCTCCGTTACCAACCGCAGCGAGCGGCTCGGATGTTGGAGAAGGTCCTCAAAAGTGCGATGGCCAATGCGGAAGATCGTCGTGCGTCGAACATCGAAGATCTTCAACTCGTCGAAGTGCGTATCGATGCGGGCCCGATGTTTCGTCGGATCCGACCGAAGGCACGTGGCATGGCCGCCGTGCTTCAAAAACGAACATCACATATTCATGTTTCGCTTGAATAAGAGATAGATAAAGAGAGACGCGAGAAAATGGGTCAAAAAGTAAACCCGACCGGATTTCGTACAGGTGTCATGACTGGCTGGAAAAGCCGGTGGTACGCTTCGAAGAAAGATTTCGCCGACCTACTGGTGGAAGACAAGAAGATCCGCGACTTCATCAAGGGTCGCAAGGATAAGTTTGGCAAGCCGCTCTATCCGGCAATCGCCAAGGTCGAAATCGAGCGGACGTGGGACGAAGTCAAAGTGGTCCTTTTCTCGGCCCGGCCTGGTGTGCTGATCGGTCGAAAGGGTGAGCGAGTCGAGGAGCTGCAAAACGAGTTGCAGAACCTGACCGGTCGCCGGATCAACATCAAAATTGAAGAAATTACACGGCCCGAGCTGGTAGCTCAGCTGGTGGCTGAAGATATTGGTGAGCAGCTTGCTCGTCGTTCGAGTTTCCGCCGAACGATGAAAAAAGCGATGGAGCAGACGATGGACGCGGGCGCCAAGGGGATCAAGATCCAATTGGCCGGTCGTCTTGGTGGTGCGGAAATGGCCCGCCGCGAGAAGCAGATCTCCGGCTCGATTCCGCTTTCGACGCTCCGTGCGAAGATTGACTATGGATTTGCAGAAGCGAAAATAGCCCAGGGTCACATCGGCATTCAGGTGTGGATCAATCAGGGCATGTATAGCGAGGACGATACCGATGGCGTTAATGCCGAAACGGGTAAAGCATCGAAAAAACCAAAGAGGTCGTATAAAAGGTGAGGCGACCCGAGGCAACCATGTTGTCTTTGGCGACTTCGGACTACAAGCGACCCAAGGTGGTTGGATCAGCGCGGCGACGATCGAAGCCGGCCGTATTGCGGCTCAGCAGTATCTTCGCGGTGAAGGTAAATTGTACATCCGTATTTTCCCTCACAAGTCCGTCACCTCGATCCCGTTGGAAACTCGAATGGGTAAAGGTAAGGGTGAGCCGGATTATTGGGCAGCCGTGGTGAAGCCAGGCACGGTCCTGTACGAAATTGGTGGAGTAAGCGAAGAAGCAGCGAAGATTTGTTTCAATCGTTTGGCTCATAAGATGCCGGTTCGGGCACGGATGGTGAAGCGTCGCCCGATGTAATGTTTTTCCCCGCCCGATGTTTGGGGACAACCAGTAGTTACCAGTAGAAAGTTAAGAGAGATACGGCAGAACCATGACTAAGGCAGCCGAACTTCGCGACATGAGCGACGAGCAGTTGGCCCTGACGCTTAAAGACGCCTGCGAACAGTTGTTTCGTCGTCGCCTTAAGGCCCAGATGGAAAACCAGGGTACGGCGGGTGAATTGACCCGTACCCGTCGCCTGATCGCCCGAGTTAAAACGATCCAGAATGAACGTGCCCGCGCGGCGTCGGCCAATTAGGGCTACCTGAGTTAAAGCCATCCAAAAAACGTGCCTGCGTGGCAGTTAATAAAAATTGTAGGAAATCGAATCATGCCGAAAACGGTTACACAAGGCGTCGTCACCAGTGACAAGATGGACAAGACGCGTCGCGTCGAAATCCCTCGTCTGGTGAAAGACCCTAAATATGGGAAGTTTCTCCGCCAGAAGACGGTCTGCTTTGTTCATGACGAGAACAACGAGAGCGGACTTGGTGACACGGTAGAAATTATCGAAAGCCGCCCGCGTTCGAAGAAGAAGCGATGGGAATTGGTTCGGGTTGTCAACAAGGGCCAGGTGATCGACCTTGCCATGTTGCGAGCGGAAGACAAAGCCCGTCGTGAAGCAGAAGCACTCGAAGCGGAAGGGAAAAGCGAGTAGGGTTGACGCTTACTCACAAAAGCCGGGCGGAAGACAAGCTTTCGTTCGGGTAAGAGTTCACAGAGAATTGATGAAGTTTGGGTATAAGCCATGATTCAAATGCAAACGAGACTCGCCGTCGCAGACAATACCGGTGCCCGCGAGGTGATGTGCATCAAGGTGCTGGGTGGATCGCGTCGTCGATTCGCTCGCGTTGGTGATATTATCGTCTGTAGCATCAAAAACGTTATTCCCGGTAGTGAAATCAAGAAGGGGACGGTTGTCCGAGCGGTCATCGTTCGATGCAAGCAGCCTACCCGACGTGCGGATGGCAGTTACGTCCGGTTCGACAGCAACGCGGCGGTGATTATCGACAACGATAAGAATCCGCGTGGTACACGTATTTTCGGTGCGGTGGCTCGAGAGCTTCGCGAACAGAACTTCATGAAGATCGTCAGTCTTGCCAGCGAGGTCGTATAAGGTTTTTGGTAGGTCGGTAATATTTACCAAAAAGCGAAGCGGGAAGAAATAAAATGCTCATTAAAGTTAATGATACTGTAGAAGTCATCGCGGGTGATGACAATGGCGTACGAGGCAAGGTCCTTAACGTCGACCGTGCAGCGGGCCGAGTGCTTGTCGAGCATGTGAACCGCGTGTACAAGCATGTGCGACGCAGCCAGAAGAACCCCCAGGGTGGCCGTCTCTCCAAGGAGATGCCGGTCCAGATGGCGAACGTCATGCTGGTTTGCCCCTCCTGCGACAAGAAGACGCGAGTCGGTGCTCGCTATCAAAAGAACGGCAGCAAGGAACGTTACTGCAAGAAGTGCAACGCAGGCATCGGCGAGATTTCGCCCCCGAAGGCTGCCTACGCGAAAAAATAATCCCACAGTTTGGTCCGGTTCCGTGTGACCGGTTCCTATAAGAAATCAACAGAACAAACCAAAAAAACTTGGTACGACAATGACTCCGAGACTTTTGGAAAAATACGAGAAGGAAATCCTTCCTGGCCTGAAGGAGAAGTTGGGACGAACGAACCGACTTTCCTTGCCGAAGATCGAAAAGATCGTCGTCAATATGGGCGTGGGTGGAGCCACTCAAGAAAAGAAGATGTTGGAAGAGGCGCTCGACGCGATGAAGTGGATTGTCGGCCAAAAGCCGATCGTCACCAAGGCGCGTAAGTCGATCGCCGGTTTCCGACTTCGAGAAGGAATGTCGATTGGTTGCAAGGCGACGCTTCGTGGTCGTCGGATGTATGAGTTCCTGGATCGGTTGATCTCGCTCGCCCTGCCGCGAGTGCGTGACTTCCGTGGAGTGAACCCCGATGCGTTCGACGGTCAAGGGAATTACAGCTTGGGTTTGACCGAGCAGTTGGTATTTCCCGAGTTGAACCCTGACAAGTACACCCGTACGCAGGGCATGAACATTACGATCGTGACGAGTGCCACCGACAACGATGAAGCTCGCGAGTTGCTTCGAGGCTTTGGAATGCCATTCCGAGGCGCGAAGGACTCCAACAACTGATACAAGTTATCGAGAGAGTAGAAAGACAACGGCATGGCTAGCAAATCGAAAATAGCGAAGGCTTTCCGCAAGCCGAAATTTTCGACCCGTTCTGAACGACGGTGTCGCCTTTGCGGTCGGCCGCGTGCAGTGTATAGAAAATTCGGCATTTGTCGGATTTGCTTCCGCAACCTTGCGGAAGAAGGACTTATTCCCGGTGTAAAGAAGGCGAGTTGGTAAAGGGACCCGAATTATCATGATGACTGACCCCATCGCCGACATGTTGACTCGCATCCGAAACGCGATTCGTGTCGAAAAAGTCTACGTAGAGATGCCTCTTTCCAAGGTCAAAAAGGGCCTTGCCGAGGTGCTCAAGCGTGAGGGATATATTTGGGATTGGGAAGAAACCGAAGGCAATCCTCACAAGGGACTTCGTGTCTACCTCAAGTACGGACCGAACGGTGAGCGCGTGATTCAACATATTCAGCGCGTTAGCAAACCGGGACGTCGTGTGTACCGTGGTGCCGCGAAACTCCGCCCCATACTCGGTGGCCTTGGTATTACCGTGATCAGCACCTCTCGCGGTGTGATTAGTGACCGGGAAGCCCGCCAGCGAAAACTCGGTGGCGAAGTGCTCTGTGAGATTTGGTAAGGAGCAAGGTTTCTTCACCAGGACCATTGGACACGTAGTGACGGGTTGACAGGCTCGGTGGAAGACTAAGAAGTATCATTCTTCGAAAAAGAGGTAAGACCTCCCCAAAGAGGAAAAAACAATGTCGCGGATTGGAAATAAACCGGTTACGATTCCTGACGGTGTGAAAATCGCGGTCAATGGATCCGTAGTGACGGTCGAAGGGAAGCTCGGCAAGCTCGAGCAAGAGTTTCGGCCCGAAATAACAGTGACCGTGGATGACGAGACCAAATCGGTGGTCGTAGCTCGTGCCAACGACGAACGACAGAGCCGCGCCCTGCACGGCCTGACGCGTGCGTTGATCCAGAACATGGTCGTTGGCGTTACCGAAGGGTACGAGCGACGTCTCGACCTGGTCGGCGTTGGTTATATTGCTGCGGTACAGAATAACGTGCTCCAGTTGCGAGTCGGTTTTGCAAACGAACTGCAAAAGCCGATTCCCACTGGTCTTGATGTGGCCTGCCCCGATCAGCAGCACATCGTGATCCGAGGGATCGACAAACAAATGGTCGGACAATTTGCGGCCGAAACCCGTGCCTTGCGTAAACCGGAACCTTATAAAGGTAAGGGAATTCGCTATCAGGGCGAACAAGTACGACGTAAGCAAGGTAAGGCGATGGTTAAGTAAGCCGAGTCCATGGCATGCGAGTGGCGGCCATGTAACGGTTTGAAACCAAACGAGTAAGTGAGACACAGACGTGAGACACGAAAAACGGATCGGAAAACAACGGAAACGACGATCGTATCGCGTGCGTAATCGCATAAAACATGACGCGACGCGACCGCGGCTGAGTGTGTTCCGCAGTGGGAAACACATCTATGCCCAAGTGATCGATGACGAGCAAGGCAAAACCCTTGCTGCGGCCGGAACGCTCGATAAAGACCTCCGTAAAAAGGTTAGCTATGGTGGAAACATCGAAGCGGCCAAGGTCATCGGAGCGGTGATTGCCGAGCGAGCCATTGCGGCGGGCGTGAAAGAAGCGGTTTTCGATCGACGTGAATACAAATACCACGGGCGAGTTGCTGCGTTGGCCGATGCGGCCCGAGATGCAGGCCTCGGCCTGGGTGCTAAAGGAGCTGCTCCCGAACCGGCTCCCGAGAAAAAACCTGCTAAAAAAAGCAAGAGTAAAAGCAAAAAAAGCGAAAAAAAGTAGTCCAGATAAATCGCAAGTAATGCTTGCGTGATCTGGGTAGTTTAAACGACACGAAACCATTTGCCAGTATCCAATTGCCATGGCTGACGATTCAACTAGAGGAGAACTGATCGACAAGGTCGTCAAGATCCGGCGCTGTGCCGCCGTGGTCAAGGGCGGTCGCCGCTTTAGCTTTTCGGCCCTCGTGGTCGTGGGCGACGGAAAAGGTCGCGTCGGTTGGGGGTATGGAAAAGCGAACGAAGTTCCGCCCGCCGTCGAAAAAGCGGTCAAAGACGGAACCCGATCGATGGAAGCGGTTTCGCTGGATGGAACGACCATTCCACACCAGGTCCAAGGACGTTTCGGCGCTGCTGAAGTAGTCCTGGTCCCGGCGAGCCCCGGTACGGGCGTTATCGCCGGTGCTGCGGTCCGTGCGGTTTGTGAAGCGGCCGGAATCAGCGATATCCTGACCAAAAGTATCGGATCGAGTAATTCGACCAACTTGGTTAAGGCCACGATCGACGCTTTGTATAGCCTTCGCACGAAAAGCGAAGTGGAACGCCTCCGAGGAGTTTCCTTGTCCTAAGCAGTTTTGTTTGGACAAGATGTGACGAGCGACAGTTTTCTCTCTGACTCACAAAAATTGGTGAAACCTTTGTTGGTTTCCAGGAGTATAAAAGTTATGAACCTCTGCGACATTAACAGCGGAATTCAGAAAAACAAAAAACGCAAGCGCGTCGGCCGTGGAACCGGGTCCGGACATGGCAAGACGTGTGGTCGTGGACATAAAGGCCAAGGCGCCCGGGCAGGCTTCAGCATGAAGCCGACGTTCGAAGGGGGCCAGATGCCGCTCGTTCGACGCATTCCAAAGCGTGGTTTCAACAACCGATGGGCTTTGAAAGTCGTCGCGGTCAACGTTTCCGATTTGGAAGCCGTTTTCGATGCAGGTGCGGAAGTCAATCCCGAGACCCTTCGCGAGAAGAACTTGGCGAAAGAAAAGTACGACGTCCTGAAAGTCCTCGGAGATGGCGAGCTGACCAAAAAACTTACCGTAAAGGCCCATCGTTTCAGCAAGTCGGCCCTCGAAAAAATCGAAAAAGCCGGTGGTGAAGTGGTTGTTTTGCCAGGCAAGAAGCCTGTCGTCAAAAATAAACAAAAGTCTTCACAAGCATGAAACCAAGCCAAATCAATAGGTATCGACAGCGGCAAGCAACGACATGAAAATCACCGGTAATTTGCAAAACCGGTGGTGACGGGTTGGTGCTTGCCGTTCGACGTTAGAAATGAAGTAAGAAGTTTTGAAACGACCTCTCTTTCACACTTCCAACTTCACACTTCAAACTTTCAATAAAGGTCGATTCGATGTGGGAAAAAATTCGAGTCATCTTCACGATTAAAGAACTGCGTCAAAAAATCCTTTTGACGTTGTTCCTGTTGGCGATCTATCGTGTCGGATTCCAAATTCCGTTGCCGATCGTCGATACATCGAAAATGACAGCGTTCTTTGGACAACAAAGTGCGGGTCTTGGGCAATTGCTCAATCAGGCCGCCATGTTCAGCGCAAGTAACTTGACTCAGGCGACGATCTTCGGCTTGGGAATCATGCCGTATATTTCCGCGTCGATTATCTTCCAGCTCCTCGGTTCCGTTTGGGGACCGCTCGAGCGGCTTCAAAAGGAAGGTGAGGCCGGAAGAAAGAAAATCAATGAATACACACGTTATGCAACCATCGTGCTCTGCTTGGGCCAAAGTTGGTTCTACGTGAATTATATTGCCCGTGAAAACTTGATGAAACCGGGATTCGAAGACTGGGGGTGGCAACTCTCAGCCGTGATGATTATGACCGCCGGGACCGCATTCCTGATGTGGCTCGGCGAACAAATTGATGAGTACGGTATCGGCAACGGTATCAGCTTGTTGATTATGGCCGGTATTCTCGCACGAATGCCTGCGGCCGGTTGGGAACTGCTCGGACCAATGTTCAAAGAAGGCTTTGGTATCGGAAGTACCGGTGGTCGCTTGGGTGTGGAATCGGTGTTGGTGCTCGGGGTGCTGTTTGTCAGTGTGGTCTGTGGCGTTGTGTTTATTACGCAAGGCCAACGTCGTATCCCGACCCAAAGTGCCAAGCACGTCCGCGGTCGGCGCGTTTATGGCGGAACTCGCCAGTTCCTCCCCTTGCGGGTGAACCAGGCGGGCGTCATGCCGATCATCTTCGCGAGTAGCTTGCTCCTGTTTCCGACGGTGCTGTTTAGCTACCTGAAAAATTGGACGTTCTTTGCGGAGTTGGGTGACATTTTCCAGCGGGGTAACGGGTTTGTTTACAACTTCTGTTACGTCGTGCTCATTTACTTCTTCTGTTATTTCTGGACGGCCATTACGTTCAACCCGAAGGATATGGCAGATAACTTGAAAAACTACGGTTCGTTTATCCCCGGCTATCGGCCAGGCCGACGAACTGCGGAATATTTGGAAAAAGTGATGGTCCGAATCACCTACGTCGGGGCCGGATTCCTCGCGTTGATCGCCATCATTCCGACGATCGTTGCGACTACGATGGGTGTGGGCTACGGCATCGCCAGCTTTTATGGCGGTACCGGCCTCCTGATCGCCGTTAGTGTGGCCTTCGACCTGGTCCAAAAGATCGACAGCCATTTGGTCATGCGAAATTATAAGGGTTTGCTTGATAAGTCCTAACGCAAGACGATCGACGTACAGAAACCAAAAACGTTACCTAGATAACAAAGAGCGACGAAAAGATGCAGATTGTTTTTATCGGTCCTCCAGGTGCAGGAAAAGGAACTCAAGCAGAGAAGCTGATCGAGAAATACAAGCTGGCACACCTTTCTACCGGCGATATGTTGCGTGCCGCACGTGATGCAGGCACGGAAGTCGGAAAAAAGGCGAATGAATATATGTCGAGCGGCCAACTGGTCCCCGACGAAGTGATCGTCGCGATCATTGAAGAGCGATTGGCCGAGCCCGATTGCCAACAGGGATATCTGTTGGACGGCTTTCCTCGAACGATCGCCCAGGCAGAAGCACTCGATGCGATGCTCGAGCAAAAGGGAACCACGTTGGATGTGGTTCTCGAACTGAAGGTGCCTGAAGATGAGTTGTTCGACCGATTGGCCGGACGTGGTCGTGCGGACGATACGCCCGACGTGATTCGACAGCGACTGGTCGCCTATCGCGAGCAGACCGAACCGCTGTTGGATTACTATACAAAAAAGAATTTGCTCAAGTCGATTGATGGGCTTGGGTCCATTGATGAAATTTTTGGCCGCGTGACCGAAGTGCTCGATCCGTTGGCGTCATAGGCTATTAACCCCTTTGAAAAAATAAGAGCTTTGGATCGTGGAGATACTTCGATCAACCAGGGAGATAAGGTTGATGAGGAAGGCCGGGCTGACCGTTTGGGAAGCTCATCAGGTGGCCGCTGCCATGATCCAACCTGGGATGACTACGGGCGAAATTGACGCCGCCGTGGAGGCTTTTTTCGTCGAAAAAGGTGCCGAGGGGCTCTTTAAAGGAGTGCCTGGGCGAGTGCCTTTCCCGGCAGTGACCTGTATGTCGGTCAACGAAGAGGTGGTGCACGGGATACCAGGTGACCGTGTGCTTCAAGAAGGAGACATCCTCAGCATTGACACCGGCTGTCGACTTGACGGATGGTGTGGCGATGCGGCGGTAACCCATCCGGTAGGCACGATTTCCTCAGAAGCGGAAAAACTGCTTCAGGTGACTTCCGACGTGTTGAACTTGGCGATCCAAGAGATGGGGCGTTGCTCCCGATGGAGCCAAGTGGCCGCCAAGATGGAAAAATTCGTCAAGGATCATGGTTTTTCCGTGGTCGAGGCGTTTGTCGGGCATGGGATCGGACGCGAGATGCATGAAGATCCGCAGGTCCCCGACTTTGTCGGAAACGATATCCGGTTTGGTAACGATTTCCAGTTGGTTCCCGGCTTGGTGATTGCGGTTGAGCCGATGGTCAACATGGGCACAAAACGAGTCAGAACGCTTCGTGATCACTGGACTCAGGCGACGGCTGACGGACGGTGGAGTGCCCATTTTGAACACACCATTGCCATGACCGAGGCAGGACCTTATGTCTTGACCGCCGGTCCTGAAGAAGACGAGCGGATGGCAAAACTGCTATAAACGGTTGATTTTGTCACCGTTTTTTGAGGGTTCTTGCCTATCGGGCAGTACCCGACGATTAGGTAAAATAAATAGCGCAGAAAAGCACCCTACTTTCGGGGTGTTTTTTCGCCAGTTTCTCTGGCAACCCCTTGAGGGGATAGAGCTTGAGGAGTTATACTGGTACGCTTCGCTATTTTTATATGTTATTACAGC
Organism: Planctomycetia bacterium; assembly: GCA_050123355.1. Lineage (GTDB taxonomy): Bacteria > Planctomycetota > Planctomycetia > Pirellulales > Thermoguttaceae > JASFHG01. Next base: position 7,974 of record JASFHG010000007.1, on the reverse strand, counting down.
AGAGTAGAACGAGGCTAGACACGATGAAAGTCCGAGCCAGCGTAAAAAGAATTTGTGAAAACTGCAAAATCGTCCGACGTCGAGGGCGAGTGTACGTTGTATGCTCCTCCAACCCCCGCCATAAGCAACGCCAAGGCTAAGGTGGCCGGTCGCTGGACCTTTTTGAGTTTGATCACTTTGAAGTATTTGAGAAAGAGATAAGAAAGTCCGAGGTTGTCCGCTTCCTTTTATCAGATTGGCAAGCCGGACATCGCGAAGGAGAGATAGAACATGCCACGTTTGTTAGGTGTTGACATTCCGAACGATCGACCGACCGTGGTCGCCTTGACGTACCTGTACGGCGTTGGGCCGAAGACGGCTCGCGATTTGTGCCTTACCGCAGGTGTCGATCCGCAGATCCGCGCGAAGGAACTCAGCGAAGAAGAATTGGTTCGGATCGCTGCGATTCTCGATAAAGACTACACGGTTGAAGGTCCGCTTCGTCGTGCGGTTGCCCAAAACATTTCTCGTCTTCGCGAGATTGGTTGTTATCGAGGTCTGCGTCATCGTCGTGGATTGCCTGTACGTGGTCAACGAACTCGAACGAACGCCCGCACGCGTAAGGGACCGAAGAAGACGGTTGCCGGTAAAAAGGGCGTCAAAGATTTGCGTTAATAAATCAAGGAGCATTGGTAAGCAGTGGCCAAATCAAAGTCAAAGAGACGAAAAGCACGTCGTAGCGTAACGGTCGGTGTCGCCCATATCAAGGCGAGCTTCAATAACACGACCATCACGATTACGGATACCAAGGGTGACACCCTTTGTTGGGCGACTTCCGGTACGAGCGGTTTCAAGGGTAGCCGAAAAAGCACCCCGTTTGCCGGTCAATCGGCCGCACAACAGGCGGGCGAAAAGGCCGTCAAGGCCGGAATGAAAGAAGTCGACGTCAAGGTCAAGGGCCCCGGCAGCGGTCGCGAAAGTGCGATCACCGCGCTGCAAGCGGCGGGTCTGACGATCAAGTCGATCGAAGATGTCACTCCCCTGCCCCACAACGGCTGTCGTCCCAAGAAGCGTCGCCGCGTCTAGGCGGCAGGGCCGCAGCCGGTCGAGCTTCCGCTCGATTGGTGGAAATCCGCTCCCGTTGGTCGCTGGAGGGGAAAGGATTTTTGTTACGCTTGAAAAAAGACCATGGTTAGTATGAGCGATCGCTCGACTGGCCGGATAAAACAAAATAAAACCGATAGAAGAAATCAATTATCACATTTATTGTTGGAGTTTGATCGAGGATGGCTCGCAATACTGGACCAGTTTGTCGCATGTGTCGCCGTGAGGGAGTAAAGTTGTTCCTCAAGGGTGCCCGTTGTGATTCCCCGAAATGCGCATTCGAACGTCGCGAAAATCCCCCCGGATCCCAGTCGTTTCGACGGGGTAAAATGACCGATTATGCCGTGCACCTTCGCGAAAAGCAGAAGGTCAAGCGGTACTATGGCGTTTTGGAATCGCAGTTCCGCAAGTATTACAAAAAAGCGGCCCGTTCGGGCGGAAACACGGGCGGCGCGCTCATGAGTCTCCTTGAACGACGCTTGGACAACGTGATCCACCGACTCGGCTTCGGCCAGTCGCGTGCCGAAGCACGTCAGATCATCGCTCATGGTCACCTCACGGTCAACGGGTGTCGAGTTGACGTGCCGAGCTATTTGATTCGGGTTGGTGACGTGATCCAAGTGAAAAATCGAAAGAAGAGTTTAGAACGGGTGAAGGCGAATCTGGCCGACAACCCTCGCGAAGTGCCAGACTTCCTGTCGCTGACCGATGGGGATAACCCGCAAGCTCAAGTTCTCCGCATGCCGGAGGCAGAGGATGTCTCGATTGCCGTCCAACCGCAACTGATCGTCGAGTTCTGCTCGCGATAGTATTTTTGGATTGGTGATTGGGTTTTGTGTTGCCCCAAAGCAGTGTCGCTTAAGGTAACAACAGCATTTGAGACGCAAGTAGAGAAAATCGGAGAAATCTCATGCGAATTCGATGGCGTGGACTGGAGTTGCCCAGCCAAGTCACAGTAGACCGGGAAACGCTGAGCGAGACTTACGGCAAGTTTGTGGCCGAACCATTCGAGCGAGGTTTCGGAACGACCGTCGGAAACAGTATCCGTCGGATCTTGCTTTCGAGTCTCGAGGGAAGCGCGGTAACGCAGATCAAACTCCGTGGCGTTCAACACGAGTTTTCCAGTTTGCCTGGCGTGATTGAGGACGGAGTTGATATTGTCCTGAACGTAAAAGCATTGGTGGTCAAAAGCCGCTCGGAACAACCCCGAGTGATCCGGATCAGCAAGTCGACCGCAGGTCCGATAACCGGTGCCGACGTGATCACGGACGATGCGGTGGAAGTGATCAATAAGGATCACCACATCGGGACTTTGACCGACGATGTTCCGTTCGAAATGGAAATGGTCGTCGAAAACGGTCGTGGTTATGTTCCCGCCGCGGAGCATGTAAACCAAGAGATCGGCACGATCCCCGTGGACGCCGCGTTCAGCCCCATTACGCGGGTGCGATACGAAGTCGAAGAGACCCGTGTCGGCCAAAAGACCAACTACGACAAGCTGACGCTGGAAATTTGGACCAACGGTTCGGTCTCGCCCGAAATGGCATTGATCGAAGCGTCCAAGATCCTTCGCAAGCACCTCAACCCGTTCGTTCAATACGACGAGTTGGGCACGAAGGTCTTTTCCGAAGGACGTTCGGTGGGTGGACAGTCGATCGATCCGGCTTTGGAAGCCAAGCTTTCGATGAACCTGGCCGACTTGAACCTTTCGGTACGAGCGACCAACTGTCTCGAGTCGGAAAACATCCGCACGGTCCGAGACTTGGTCAGCAAATCGGAAGATCAACTGTTGGAAGTTCGCAACTTTGGCGAGACGACCCTTGTCGAAGTTCGCGAAAAACTTTCCTCGATCGGCCTCCACATGGGCATGCGAGTTCCGCCCGCCCCGGCTACCCCGATCTAAGATCGAAAACATTCTGTACAAAAATAACAAGAGGCGCGGTGTTACACTCCGGGTGTGGGCCGCTGTTTTAAGACACGATATAAAACGAGACACGAGAAACGATGCGACACCGAAAAAAGGGCCGTATACTCGGCCGCAATCCGAAGCATCAACGGGCACTTTTGCGGAATCTGGCGAGTGCTTTGTTCCTGACTGAAGGTGAATTTGACGATCTGAGTGACAATGCTCCAAAAGTAAAAGGACGGATTGTCACCACGTTGCCGAAGGCGAAAGAAGTCCGCCCGTTGGTCGAGAAGTGTATTACCCTTGCCCGTCGAACGCTCCCGAGCCAGGAAGAAGCCGATCGGTTGGAAACGACCGCCGAGCGTGGTACCGACGAGTGGAACAAGTGGCGAAATGGTCCCGAATGGCAAGAGTGGAACCAGGCAATCGCCCCGGTCGTCGCCGCACGACGTCGAGCGGTCCAGCTCTTGGGAGATAGAAAAGCGGTCAAGATTCTTTTCGACGAAGTGGCTCCTCGATTCGCCGATCGCGACGGTGGTTACACCCGGATCCTGAAGCTTGCCGGTGTTCGCCTCGGTGACGCAGGCCAGCAGGCGATCCTCGAGTTCGTTGGTAAGAACGATCGCGTCCAAGCCAAGTCGGTCAAGCCGACCTTCGACGACGAACCGGTTGTCGACGACGAAGAGACCACGGAAGAAGCCGTTGAAGAGACAACTGCCGAAGAGACCGAAAAGGAAGAATCCTAGTCTCCACGGTTCCCTAATAAAACAAAAAGCGACCACCGGAGCTTTCCGGTTGGTCGCTTTTTTTGTTGCTGTTCTTTATAATGATTGCTATTGTGGATGTGCTTGTAGTTGGAAGTGGTTTTTTGTTTTGGCGAGGTGTTTTATGTCTAGAGGAAACCCGCATCAACCAATGCAAGGTGACAAATCGTCAGAGCAATCGCTGAAAGAACGGCTTCATATTAGATACAAACCGACGGGATTTCGAGTGTCGTGGACCGATCTATCTGTGATCACTTTTTGTGCTTTAGTAACATGGATCGTGTATTACTACGCCGAAGTTGGTCCGATGCTTTGGTTGCCCGCTGTGACCTTATTTCATTTCTTTCTATTTTGTAATGTGTTTCGTATTCCGCGAAAACTGGAGCTGCTCTGGGCGGGACTGTTTGTCGTAAATGTGGCCGCCTTTAGTATTTTTCTGCCGAGCGAATTGTTTGGGATGGGGTTGAGCGGATCCTTTTGGTTTTATGTGCTTGCTTGCCAAACTCCGATCACGATTTTCTTTATTGTTATTGCTATTTTTCTGCCCACTTATCATGGCATTGGTGCGAAGAGTCGGGTAGTAGGCCAAACAGAAACAAAAGAAAGGGAAGTTTAGGGATAGCTTTACAAGCCGGTTCTCTGCCAAGGCAGAGGGCCGGATCAGGAACTTGCTTTTATTGTTTCGAGTCGGATCTCTGCCAAGGCAGAGATCCGGCTTTACCGATGGAGCTTTTACTCAGGTTTCTTTGCCGCTTCAATGCGGTTGATGGCGTTGAGGAAGGCCATGGCGCTGGCTTCGACGCAGTCGGTCGAGACGCCGCGGCCGCGGTAGGACTCGCCGTTGTACTCGACGATGACGGAGACTTCGCCCTGGGCGTCCTTACCCATCGTGACGCTGTGGACCTGGAAGTCGGTACACTCGACCGGGATGCCGGTGACCTTTTCGATCGCCAGGAAGATCGCGTCGATCGGGCCGTCGCCCCCGGTGTACTGGGTCGTTTCGACCACGTCGCCATGCCGGAGGGAGAGGTCGACGACCGGAACCTTGTCTTTGCCGATCGAGATGCAGTACGAATCGTAGGACCATTTGGCCGCCACGGTCAGGATCTCTTGCTCGATCAGGCTGGCGATGTCGCCGTCGTAGATCTCTTTCTTCTTGTCGGCCAGGATCTTGAAGTTCTCGAAGACCGTCTGGAGTTGCTCGTCGGTCAGCGTATAGCCGAGGTTCTTTGCTCGATCGGCCAGAGCCGCACGGCCGCTATGTTTGCCGAGGACCAGATCGTTGGTTGCGAAGCCGACGTCCTCGGCTTGCATGATCTCGTAGGTGGTCCGTTCTTTCAACACGCCGTCCTGGTGGATGCCTGCCTCGTGGGCGAACGCGTTTCGGCCGACGATCGCCTTGTTTCGCTGGACGTGGATACCGGTGACGCTCGAAACGAGTCGGCTGCACGGAACGAGTCGCGTAGTGTCAATCCGGGTTTCCGCCCGATAGTGGTCGTTTCGCACACGCAGGGCCATGACGACCTCTTCGAGGGAGCAGTTGCCTGCCCGTTCGCCGATGCCGTTGATCGTGCACTCGACCTGCCCTGCCCCGGCCTCGACCGCTGCCAGACTGTTGGCGACCGCCATGCCGAGGTCGTTGTGGCAGTGGACACTGAAGACCGCTTTGTCGGCGTTGGGCACCCGATTCAGCAGCATTTCGATTACACGATACATGTCGAACGGAGTGGCGTAGCCGACCGTATCGGGGATATTGATCGTTCGTGCACCTGCGTCGATAACCGCTTCGGTGACGCGGCAGAGAAAGTCGTGCTCGGTACGAGAGGCATCCTCGGGCGAGAACTCGACGTTCGGACAGTAATTGATTGCCCGTTTGACGCCTGCGATCGCATGCTCGATGATTTGCTCTTTATCCATCTTCAGCTTGTGCTCACGATGGATCGCACTGGTGGCCAGGAAGACGTGGATCCGAGGGTCGGCGGCGTGCTGGAGTGCTTCCCAGGCACGATCGATGTCGGCCTCTCGGCAGCGACAAAGGCCGGCAATGCAGGTGCCGCGGACGGCCTTGGAAACTTCGCGGACGGCCTCGAAATCGCCAGGTGAAGCGATCGGGAACCCGGCCTCGATAACGTCGACCCCCAGCTCGGAGAGAGCCTGGGCGATCTCGATTTTTTCGGGCAGGTTCATGCTCGCCCCGGGCGACTGCTCGCCGTCACGCAGCGTCGTGTCGAAAATTACAATTTGTCGATTTTTGGTAGATGGTGTCATATTTGGGACCTTTTTTGATATGGGTTACATAATTTGAGGGGTTATACGTGTACAATAAGCCGACGCTTGGTCGGCATGGGCAACACCAACCATGCCCTTGTAGGTCCGTGACGTTTTGGTTTGAGTTTCATGGTAAATGCCTTCCGGGGGTGTTATTTCAATAAAAAAACCCTAAAGCCTTTTAAGCCTTAGGGTTATGGTTGTATCGTTTGACTCGTTATACGTACCATCCACATTCCTAGGGCCGGAATCGGGCTAGGGCCAATAGCAATAGCAGCGATAGGGTGGTGTGACGCATGGGAGTAAATACCTTCAAATAGGGTAAAAACGCAATTCACGTATCTTCTAACTATATGGGATCGGCTTTAGGGAGTCAAGTCTCTTGATTCATAGGGCGATTATTCTAAAGTATAGCATGATCGGTGCTATCGAAACGCACTGTAATGAACCCTTTCCTATGGGGGGTATCTATGTTCGGCGAGCATATCGACCTTTCAAGCGAACCTGATCCTAAAAATACCTCTTCCTCTCCTTCCAAACCGGAAGGCCGGAAGTTTCTCGGTATCAAATTCGAATGCTGTAGTGTGTATTCCCGAATCTATATGAATCGCCAGGGAACCGCCTATCAGGGCCACTGTCCGCGTTGTGGTCGTGCGGTAACGGTCAAGATCGGTGAAGGCGGGACCAACGATCGGTTTTTTACGGCGTATTGAACCCGAGTTTTAATCCGTGTCGCTGTCAGCCTGTTTCAGAAGCTCTACGAACTGGACCGCCGTGGGTGTAAAGATCTTTCGGTGGTGGTGCAGGATCCCGATAGGGCGTGTCAGAGGTGAGCCGGCTAGAGGAACCGCCTGGAGAGTGCCGAGTTGGGTCTCTTTCTGGACGGTCGGTTCCGGAAGGATGCTGACCCCGGAGCCGATTTCGACCGCTTGCTTGATCGTCTCAATGTTGTCGAATTCCATTACGATGTGGATGCGGGTTTTCCGGCTTCGTAGCAGTCGATCGACCTCTTTTCGGATAATCAAATCGCGGCTAAATGCGACAAACGGCTCGTTATTCAGCTGTTTAAGGTTGACTTTGTCCTGGTTGGCCAAAGGATGGTCCGGAGGACAGACGAGGACCATGGTTTCATTTCGCCAGGGGATGACTTCGATCTCGTTCGAGCCGTTTGGATAAGAAACGATCCCCAAATCGATCGTGGAATTTTGGACGGCCTCATAAACCTTTGTCGGTGGGAGATATTCCAGCTCGATCCTTGCCCGGGGATACTCCAGCATGAATTTCTGCATGCAGCGGCTCATATCGTTCAGGCCGACCGAATAGATCGCTCCCACGCGAACGACCCCGGAAACCTCGGTGCGTAGCGAGCGGATCCGAGCGGTGGCCGCTTCGAACATCTCGAGGATCTCGCGAAACGAGTCATAGCAAAGCTGACCTTCAGGCGTCAGAACGAAGGGACGTTTGCTTCGATCGACCAGCTTGACGTCGAGCTCTTTTTCGATGCGATGGACAGTCTGGGTGGCGGCCGATTGACTTACGCTGTTGATCTCTGCCGCTCGCGAGAAGCTTTGGTGGTTAACCACATCGCAAAAGATTCTCAGTGCATCGATATTCATGCGTGACACCAATTCTCATTTATCCCTAAAGTAACATAAGAAAATCTTATCATAAGTCAATCTTATGTCAAGTGAGTGTTAGAATTTTTGCATTTTCGGCCAAGTTATGTGTTCCTGGTATTGTTTTAAGTGGTTAATCCTGTTAGAAGTATAGGCAGTAACCCCCCCTTATTTCCTTGGAACCGAGACGACCTGCCGCTAGTTGAAACAGTGCAAGTCTTTTGTGAGCTGAAACTTAGCGGTTACCCCCCTAGGCAGGTTGTTAAATAGTGATCAGAATTGGAAAACAATTTGAAATACACTCCAGTAATGCGAAATTATCTTGTGGCGATTTACG
>JASFHG010000006.1:0-18357 GCA_050123355.1 Planctomycetia bacterium | reverse complement strand
GCCTGTTCGTCTTCTGCATGACGATGCTCGTCTCGGTAAGCAACTTTTTGTTGCTCTATATATTCTGGGAGGGGGTCGGACTGTGCAGCTACTTCCTGATCGGGTTCTGGTACGAAAAACCGTCGGCGGCCGCGGCCGGTAAAAAGGCGTTTTTGGTCAACCGGGTGGGCGACTTCGGGTTTGCCATCGCGTTGCTGTTGATCTGGACGCTGTACGGGACGTTCAATTTCCACGATACGGACGTCCAAGGGCAACCCGTGAGGGAAAAAGCCCGAGTGGTCCAATCAAACGACACGACTACTAACGACTCGGCCGAGGAGACCGTGGTCGTAAAGGGCGTGCTCGGAAACACACGATTGAACGACCAGGACTATGTCGGTGGTAGCGTCGGGTTGGCGATCGGGCTGCTATTGTTGCTCGGGGCGTGTGGCAAGAGTGCTCAGTTCCCGCTGCATGTCTGGCTGCCGGACGCGATGGAAGGTCCGACGCCGGTCAGTGCGTTGATCCATGCCGCGACGATGGTGACAGCCGGAATATACATGATCGCGCGGACGATGCCTTTGTTCCTGGCCTCTGACGGGGCGCTATATATAGTCGCGCTGCTCGGGACGATCTCGGTGGTCGGTGCCGCGCTGATCGCGACCGTCCAAACCGACTTAAAACGGATCCTCGCCTACTCGACCATCAGTCAGCTCGGCTACATGTTCCTCGCACTCGGGGCGGGAACGGTCCTCGGCGTGACGGCCGGTATGTTCCACCTCGTGACGCACGCGTTCTTCAAAGCCCTGCTGTTCCTCGCGGCCGGGAGTGTGATGCACGCGATGGGCGGGATCATCGACGTCCGACGGTTCGGTGGGCTGAAGCGACTGATGCCGATCACGTGTATCACGTTCCTTATCGGGGCAGGGGCCTTGGCCGGCCTGGTCCCGTTTGCCGGATTTTGGAGTAAGGATATGATCCTCGCGGCGGTCCACGACGGATCGGTCTATGGCCACGCAGGCGCCAAGTTTTACAACGTGCTCTACTGGCTTGCAATGGGAGCGGCCGGCGTGACGGCATACTACACGCTCCGGGCCGCGTTCCTGACCTTCTTCGGCAAGGAAGTCATCCCCAAAGAGGCCGGGCACCATGCCCACGAGTCGCCACGGGTGATGACCGTCCCGCTGATGATCCTCGCAATTTTTGCCTTGGGAGCCGGGATGGTTCTCGGTCCGACCGGCTGGCTCGAAAGCTTTTTGAGCAGGACGCCACAGATCGCTTACATCTCCGAATATATCGGACACACCACAACGGCCACCGCCCATGCGGGCGAAGGGTCGCACATGACGGTCGCCCTGACGAGCACGATCATCGTGTTGATCGGGATCGGCGTGGCGATCTATCTCTACCTGGGCAACGCAAAGAACGTCGAGCGGTTGACCGTCGTGATGCGTCGGGTGGGGATCTATCAACTGTTTGCAAACAAGTTTTTCATCGACGAGATTTACAAGGCCCTGGTGGTCCACCCGCTGGCCTTGTTGGCTCGACTGTTCGCGTGGCTTGACGACCTGGGGATCGACGGACTGGTCGACTGGTTCGGCCGCTTGCCCGGCGTTGTTGGCGCGGGGCTCCGTCCGTTGCAAGGTGGGTTGATCCCAATCTATGCCCTGGCAATGATGATCGGGTTGTTGGTACTGTTGGGGATTTTGATTTAAAGAAATGGTGGATATTTTTGAACCGAAATAAAGACGCGTCTCAATTTCGGCTTGAATAACCAAACTTGGAAACGTGATTTTATAAACGTATGGCACACCTCCTGCTCGTAACGTTGATACTTCCGGTTGTCGCGATCGTTTTGGTCGGCGGCTCTCGGGAACGTGCGCGCTGGACGGCAGCCATCGCGGTCACCGTCAACCTGATCCTGGTCGGTGTGGTCTCGTTCAGCTTTCCAAGTCGATCGCTCGACGATTTTGCGGTGTTCGACGTGCCGTGGATCTCGGGAACCAGTGCTATACCGGAGATCCGTTTCAGCATCGGGCTCGACGGGCTGAGCATCTGGCTCTACGCCATTTCGGCCCTGCTCTCGTTCGTGGCCGTGTTGATCTCGTGGAAGGCAATCCAGCGTCAAACGACCGCGTTCTACCGACTCCTGCTTTTGCTCGAGACCGGCATGATCGGCGTATTCCTCGCCCGCGATGTGATCCTGTTTTATATCTTCTTCGAGTTCACACTCATCCCGCTGTTTTTCCTGATCGGCGTTTGGGGAAGTGAAGAACGGCGGCGGGCAGCGATCAAGTTCTTCCTCTTCACACTCACCGGTAGCCTGTTGACGTTCCTCGGGCTGCTGGCACTGGTATATTACGGCGGTTCGTTGGGAATAGGCAAGGCGACCTTTTCGATTCCGGAACTGACCGAGCGGCTCATGGCTCAACCGCCGTCACACTTGTTCCAACATGTCACGTTCTGGGCTCTGTTTATTGGCTTCGCGATCAAGGTGCCGATGGTCCCGCTGCATACGTGGTTACCGTTGGCCCACGTCCAGGCCCCGGCGGCCGGAAGCGTCGATCTGGCGGGTGTGCTGTTGAAAATCGGGCTCTACGGTTTTATCCGGTTCGCAATCCCGATGCTGCCCGACGCGGTCGCGGTCTACGCCCCGTGGTTGCTGGGGCTTTCGGTCGTTGCGATTATTTACGGAGCGCTCGTTGCGCTGGCCCAGCCGGACATGAAGCGGATGATTGCCTACTCGAGTATCAGCCACATGGGCTTTTGCACGCTCGGGCTGTTTGCGCTCGATCAACTCGGTGGCGAAGGGGCCATCTTGCAGATGATCAACCACGGCCTGTCGACCGGCGGCCTTTTCGCCCTGGTCGGAATGATCTACGAACGATACCACACCCGGCAGATCGACCAGTTCGGCGGCTTGGCCCGACGGCTTCCGTGGCTGGCAATGTTGATGCTGTTCATGACCCTCGCGAGTATCGGGATGCCGGGCCTCAACGGTTTTGTCGGCGAATTTCTCATCCTTGCCGGGACGTTCTGCCGTGCATGGAGCGACGGGACAATCGTGATGCAAACCTGGGCGGTTATCGCCGTGCTGGGTGTGGTGCTGGGGGCGTGGTACATGCTCCGGATGATCCGACGCGTCTTCTTCGGACCGCTCAAGGAGCCGAAAGTCAAACCATCGGACCACGGCGAAGAAGCGGCCGATCACAAAATTTCGGACCTGTCGTGGCGCGAGATCGGCGCAATGGCCCCGCTGGTGGTAATTATCGTTTGGATCGGCGTCTGGCCCCAGTTTTTCCTGGATCGGATGTCTCCCAAGTTTGGCGAGCTGACCAAACCGGCGATGGAACGCCGTTGGAAAATCGAACATAAAGAAGATAAAGCGGGCCCCAAAGACATCAAGCAGCCCGAGTTGAAAGAAGAAGAAAACATACTGTATCGACCGGGCATGCCACCTGTCGAGCTTGGCCCTGGCCATAGATAAAATTTTGACAATGGACCTGATAACCGTTCAATATTTGTTGCCTGAACTGATCCTGACCGTAACGGCCGTCGTCGTTTACATGATGGGAACGTCTGCGCGGGGACCGGCGATCGCACGAAATTGGACCGTGGCGGGCATCATAGTAACCGGCATCGCACTTTGCCTCGTACCACGAACCGGTGTACCGGGCTTCGCGGCGACAGAACTGGCTTTCTACATCCGATGGCTCACGTTGCTCGCCGGGCTGGGCGTGACACTGCTCGGTGGACACTCGACCAAAGACCGGCCTGAGTATCTGGGCTCGCTGCTGGTCGCAATGATCGGCACGATGCTGGTCGCCGGGACCGATAACCTTGTGCTACTTTTCATCGGGCTCGAAGCCGTCTCGATTCCGACCTACCTGCTCCTGTTCCTCGGTCGTCGCGACGATACGGCGGCCGAAGCAACGGCGAAATACTACTTCCTGAGCATTCTCGCGACGGCCTTGACGGTTTACGGTTTAAGTTTCGTCTATGGTCTGACCGGATCGATGGACATGGCGCAGATCGCCGAAACGGCCAAGCACGCAGGCAACCATTTCGCCGATTACTGCATCCATCACGAGGCCGTGCAGGGATCGTTTTTCAATTTCGCGCCGGTAGCACTCGTGCTCCTTTTCGCCGGCATCGGTTTTAAAGCGGCGATCGTTCCGTTCCATTTTTACGCACCGGATGTTTACCAAGGTTCCACCGACCAAACAGCGGCCTACCTATCGATCATTCCCAAAATCGCGGCCGTCACGGCACTGGTACGGTTGGTGATGTTCGTCGCTCCGGCGACTGGCCCGGTCGCGTGGCGTATCGTGTTTGTTTTGGCCGTTCTGACGATGACCTATGCCAACATCGTGGCCCTGTGGCAGAACCACCTGCGACGGCTGATGGCCTATTCGTCGATCGCCCATATCGGATACATGTTGATCGGCCTTGCGGTGGCCGTCGGCTCGACCCCGTGGGGAACCCGCATCTATCAACCTATCGCGGCGACCCTTTTCTATCTGGCCGTTTATTCGGCGGCAACGCTCGGTTTCTTCGCGATTTTGGAACATCTTAGCACCAAAGAGACTCGCGTAGAAAATCTCGAGCAACTTTCAGGGTTGGGGCGTGCGCGACCCAAATCGTCGGCCGCGATGGCGGTGATCCTGCTCAGCCTGACCGGCATTCCTCCGTTGGTCGGTTTTTGGGGTAAATTCGTCCTCTTTGCCTCGGCGATCCGCGCGCATCCGATTTCCAAAGTCGACTATTTCTGGCTTGTCTTCCTGGTGGTCGCGGGAGCAATCAACGCGGCAATCGGAGCGACGTATTATCTCAAGATCATTGGAGCCATGTACTTCCGGATGCCGCTGACCGTACCCGAACGGGTTCGACGTCCGGCGATATTGATCGTGATCGTGGCTTCCGTAATTGCAGTAATCGTGCTCGGATGCTATCCTGGCCCGTTGTTCCATGCAGCCCAATGGGCCGCGGGAACGCTCTTTTAAACTTCCTGTTTATTGAGTTTCAGATTGATAAAGTACCAATTTTTCTATTTCAAGCCGAAATTGGGACGCGAAGCGTGCCCTATTTCGGATCCGGAATAGGGACCAATGTCCCAATTCCGGCTTGGCGTGTTGGTAGCTTTAAATACCTGACTCTCCATATACGATTCACAATACAACCAACCCTGTTACCCAAGCGATGAAACCGAGTACTTTGTTTCACACCGAAAACGATCGAATTGTCTGCGAGGTCTGCCCGCGAGGGTGTCGGCCGGCGGAAGGGCAGCGAGGTTTTTGCTACGTGCGGCAAAACGTCGGCGGGCAAATGATGTCGACGACCTATGGAAAAAGTACCGGGTTCTGTATCGACCCGATCGAGAAAAAGCCGCTCAACCAGTTCTACCCCGGCACGGCCGTCTTGTCGTTCGGCACTGCCGGATGCAACATGGGATGCCGCTTTTGCCAAAATTGGACCTCGACCAAATCGAGCCAGGTCGAAGCGTTTTCCGAATCGGCCACGCCGGAACAGATCGCCATCGCCGCCGAGTCGCTGGGCTGCAAAAGTGTCGCGTATACCTATAACGACCCGATCGTCTGGCTGGAATATGCGAATGATACGGCGCGGGCATGTCGCGAACGTGGCATCAAAAACGTCGCCGTCACGGCCGGATATATCACGCCGAAAGCACGACCGGTCCTTTTCGAATCCATGGACGCGGCCAACGTCGATATCAAGGCGTTTACCAACGATTTCTATAAACGCCTCTGCAATGCACGGCTCGAACCGGTTCTCGATACGATTCGCTGGCTCGTTCACGAGACGGACGTCTGGGTCGAACTAACCAACCTTATTATCCCGGGCGAAAACGACTCGCCGGACGAGTTGCGTGAGATGTGCAACTGGATCGTCAACGAGTTGGGGCCGGAGGTACCGCTCCATTTCTCGGCGTTTCATCCGGACTTCGAGTTGAATCGCCATCCGTCAACGCCGCCGGAAACGCTGTTGATGGCCCGCGAGATCGCACAGGAGGCAGGCATACATTATGTCTATACCGGCAATGTGTATGACCCGAGTTCGCAAGCGACCTATTGTCCATCGTGTGGCGAGATACTCATCGAACGAAGCGGTTACACACTTGGCCAATATCATTTGAAAGTAAACGCGGGCGACACGTCGGCCCGATGTGGAAAATGTGACGCGGCGATTACCGGACGTTATGATCCGACGCCGGGCGATTGGGGTTCAAAGCGTCAGCCGGTCCGCATCGCCGACTTTCAGCCGCCTGGAACTCAAAATCATCTATCAGAAAATGAAAATAACCATCAACGAGGAGGAGAAACCATGCCCAAACCGAAACCTGCGAAAGACCGACCGACACTCACGGCGGACCAAGAGTCGTTGATCTATCGTGTTGCCGGCAAACGGGTTGCGGCGACCGTCAGTCCTCGTATCTATCAAGCTCCCCCAAAATTACCCAGCGATTTCGGCAGCGTCCCGATCTTGGGCGCGTTTGTGAGCCTCAAGCGAAGTGGCCAGCTTCGAAGTTGCTGTGGATATATGGCCGATGCCATCCCCTTGGGTGAAGCGGTCGATTTTGCGGCAATCCGTGCAGCGAAGGATGACCCGCGATTCCCGCCGATTTCGCCGAACGAGATCGATCACCTCGATATGGAAGTCTGGCTCCTTTGGAACATGCAAGAGATGACCGCCACGGGTCGCGATCGAATCGATGCTTTGGAGATCGGCAAACATGGTCTGGTGGTTGAGCAAGGACACGCCCGTGGGCTGCTGCTTCCGGCGGTCGCTACCGAACATGGTTTCGACAATGAAGAATTTCTACGCCAGACGTGCCGCAAGGCCGGCCTGCCACTCGATGCGTGGCTCGATCCGAAGACGAAGGTTTTCACGTTTGAAGGCCACGTACTTCAAGGAAAACTCGCTTCAACCTTGGAAACCGATGGAGACGCCGCCTCAAACCCAGAAGCAAACGAAGCGTCGTTCGAAACACCTGGCCCCAGCGACGCGGACGTGGTCCGACTGGCCCAGTTCTGCCACTCGAACCTCGTAGCCAACCTGACCGGTGCAACCCCAAACCCCTATGCAGCAAGCAGTTACGACGGGAGCATCAACGGTCTACTCCTCTCGGTCAGTGCACCGGGCCTGGAAAACCCGATCGAAATCGGACGGCTCGCCATCAAGCCGCCGATCCCGCTCCAAACAACACTCTTTCCCCTGACCCAAACTGCAGCCGCTGCACTGCGCGGGGCAAACCTACGATCACTCGATCCGGGCCAACTCGAAGTCGGCTTGACCGTGCTTTGGGATCCGATGATGCATGGCCCGACCGACTCACCTGATATCGCAGGCGTCAATCCGGCGCTCCGTGCGATTCTTGTGCTGGGGCCGTCCGGATGGAGTTGGGCATACGATCCTGAGGTAACCGCCGAAGCACTTTTGGAATGTGCTCTGGCAAATGCACAACTTCCGAAAGGGACCAACGGCCAAGTGATCAGCTTCTCGGTCGCATCGACCGAAGACCGTGTCATTTCGAGTAACGTTCCCAAACCGGAAGCGCCTCGCAGTCCGGCCGTCGCGGGCATGTTTTATCCACGAACCACGGCGGAGATCGACCGCATGCTCGACGAGCTTTCGGCGGAAATCGAGAAGAGCACGCCCGAACCGTGGCCCGGGGTGATGATCCCGCATGCCGGCTGGATCTACTCGGGCCGCATCGCGATCGAGACCCTTTCGCGTGTAAAAATCCCGAAAACCGCCTTGATTTTGGCCCCAAAACACAATCCGGGCGGGGCAGCCTGGGCCATCTCGCCAAGCCCTGCCTGGAAATTGCCCGGCGGCCAGGAGATACCGTCCGATCCGGAACTGATCGAGAAGCTGCTTGCCTCGATCGAAGGACTCGAAGCGGATACCGGTGCCCATCGTGCGGAACACTCGATCGAAGTCCAGCTCCCGATCCTCGCACGTCTGGCTCCCGAAACTCGAGTGGTCGGTATCGCGATGCATGGCGGCGGCTGGGACGACTATGCCCGTTTCGCTACCCAGTTGGCCGAAGTGCTCCAAACGCTCGACGAGCCGCCGCTCTTGATCGCGTCCAGCGACATGAACCATTTTGCCGACGAAGAAACCACGCGACGCGTCGACCGGCTCGCCTTGGATGCGATTGAGTCGCTCGACCCGAAACGGTTGTACGAAACGGTGCGTGAAAATCAGATCAGTATGTGTGGCGTGGTCCCGACGGCGATCCTTATGGAAACGCTTCGCCATCTCGGCAAATTGAAACGGACTGAGCTGGTGGATTATGAAACCAGCGCCAAAGCCTCGGGCGACACCAGCCGCGTGGTCGGTTACGCGGGCGTGTTATTTGGATAGCGGGGGTACTTTTCAAATGGATCTGGCAGAATATAATAACAAATTAGCATGGCATTAACCCTCACCGGAGCTTCCTTCATGGCCGCTTTAACCGATTGGTTTACCCAACTTTCTCCGATTACACAAGCATTTATCGCCACCCTGTTTACTTGGGGAGTCACCGCACTTGGTGCCGCGGTGGTTTTTATGGCCAAAGCACCAGGCCGCCGATTTATGGACGGGATGCTCGGCATGGCGTCCGGCGTCATGATCGCGGCCAGCTTCTGGTCACTCCTCGCACCTGCCATCGAGATGTCGGAGAAGGGTCCGCTTCCTAAATGGATTCCTGCACTACTCGGTTTTATTGCCGGTGGAATCTTTCTCTGGCTCGCCGACAAACTGCTTCCTCACTTACACCCAGGCATGAAAGAACCGGAAGGTATCCACACCCGATGGAAACGGACCACGCTTTTGGTTCTGGCGATCACGCTACACAACGTACCAGAAGGACTTGCTATAGGCGTCGCGTTTGGAGCGGCCGCTACCGGATTGGGAGGAGCGACACTCGCCGGAGCCGTCGCTTTGGCGATCGGTATCGGGCTGCAAAATTTTCCCGAGGGAACCGCGGTTTCCATGCCATTACGCCGTGAAGGCATGAGTCGAACGCGATCTTTTATGTGGGGCCAGTTTTCCGGTATGGTCGAACCGATTGCCGGCGTGCTGGGCGCGGCATTGATCGTCTTTGCCGAGCCGATTCTTCCTTATGCACTCGCTTTCGCGGCAGGAGCCATGATCTATGTCGTGGTCGAGGAACTGATCCCCGAATCGCAGAATCACGAACATGGCTCTGACACCGCAACCATCGGCGCGATGCTCGGTTTTGCCATTATGATGACGCTGGATGTCGCCTTGGGGGGCTAAATAACACGAGCCCCCAAGAGCCCCCCCTTTTTAACCAGCATATTCCCTATAAAGCGTCTTTTCTTCAAATAGCAGTAATTTCCTAAGCTATATTACTGCAGAGATTTATTTTGGGACATTGTACCACTTTGGTTTTGGCAAGTTCACCTTTTACGGAAAAGGGAGGATTGTAGCCAAGGTATATCGTTCCATTTCTCTATTACTTCAGTGAGGTGCTTTGCCGGCTGGTGAAGACTTTGGATATATCATACTGGATGATGCTCACGAAAAGAGAAACCGGCATCATTTTAAGGCGTTACCATGACTATAAGCATAATAGCCATCCTTGCCATCGGATTGATTGTCTTGCTTATGCGGCTTGGCTTGACGGCTGCAGTACGAACCTACGTCGAGAAACGCATTCTTTTCGATGACATTCCCACCTCCGAAAAAAATCACCTCACCAAAGATCTCTTACGCAAGAACGAAGCAAAATATCACACTTTTTTCGAAGTCTCTTCAGATGCCTTTGCGATTCTCGATGGGGAAAGATTTGTTGATTGCAACAAGGCCGCTTTAAAACTTTTCGGCTACGAATCCAAAGAAGCCTTCTGCCAAGCAACTACCTCCATGATCTCGCCCGAATTTCAGCCGAACGGTAAACGATCGGAAATTGCGGGAAGACGGCGTATCCAGGAGGCACTACAAAATGGAAGCAACCACTTCGAATGGCTTTTCCAACACAAAAACAAAACGACCTTTTCGTCAGAAGTGATATTAACTCGCTTCGATATGGATGGGCACACGGTTATTCAAGCGATCGTTCGCGACATCACGCAACAGAAACAAAAAGAGGAGGCTCTTAAACAATCGCGGGACGAGCTGGAAAGAATTTTAAACTCCATCCCCGCCGGCATTGCCATTGTCAGCAAAGAAAAGAAAATTCTCAAGATCAACAAGGCGGCTCGAAAGCTGACCGAGTATTATGATGTAAACGAACTTCTCGGACATGTCTGCCACAAGGCTATCTGCCCGGCCGAAGTAGGGCAGTGTCCAGTACTCGATTGCGGAAAAACCGTGGACGAATCGGAAAAAATACTGCTTACCAAGTCGGGACGTCGCATGCCGATTCTCAAGACGGTCGTTCCGATTCTGTTTGAAGGAGAAGAACGTCTGCTGGAAACGTTTGTCGACATCTCGGCCCAAAAACAAAATGAAAAAACGCTCAAAAAAAGTGCCAAGGCCCTGGCAGAATCGAACAAATCGCTGGAAGAATACATTACTATCGCCGATTCGGCAACACGTGCAAAAAGCGAATTCCTAGCCAACATGAGTCACGAGATTCGGACCCCGATGACCGCCATTCTGGGGTTTGCCGACCTCATGCGTGAAAGATTTCGCAAACCCAAGGACACGCCGATGTGTCACGATTGCATTTGCAACGAAAGCAACCTCGAAGACATCAACACTATCGTTGCCAACGGTCAACATCTTCTTCGGATCATCAACGACATTCTCGACCTTTCAAAAATCGAGGCTGAAAAAATCGAAATCGAACAGATTCCATGCTCGCCGGCGAAATTGGTCAGCGACATCAAATCGCTTATGGAAATCCGAACCCAGGCAAAGAGTCTGGCATTTGAGATAGAATTGGTCGGAGATATCCCCAAAGTAGTCTTGTGTGATGCCACACGAGCAAGACAGATTTTGATCAATCTTCTGGCGAACGCGATCAAGTTTACCGAAATCGGTAAAGTGCGGCTGACGGCACAGATGGCTTATGACCAAGATAAAAACGCCCTTCTGCGGTTCGATGTCATTGATACCGGCATCGGCATGACACAAGAGCAAATCGATAAAATCTTCAAGCCGTTCGAACAAGCCGACAACTCCACCTCACGGCAATTTGGCGGCACCGGTCTCGGCTTAACCATCAGCAAACGACTGGCCGGGCTTCTGGGTGGTGACTTGGTTCTTACGGAAAGTCTCCCTGGCAAGGGAAGTACGTTCACACTGACCATTGCGGTCGAAATCCCGGAAAAAGGAGAAAAGCTCGATTCGGTGATCACTTATTCCGAGAACACCCCCTCTGTCAGCTCCTCCTCAAAAAATGTTCGCCTCAACAACTATCGCATACTATTGGCAGAAGACGGGCAGGATAACCAACGTCTTCTTTCGGTTATTCTGACACAGGCTGGTGCAGAAGTAACCGTTGCCGAAAACGGAATGATCGCCATGGAAAAAGCGCTCCGGGCCGACAAAGAAAATAATCCGTTTGATGTCATCCTTATGGATATGCAAATGCCTGTCATGGATGGCTACGAAGCGACACGAAAGCTCCGACTTTTAGCCTATTCAAAACCGATCATCGCATTGACCGCACACGCCATGTCGGGCGACAAAAACAAATGTACTATCGCCGGGTGTGACGACTATCTGACCAAACCGATTGACAAGCAATCGTTTCTCGCCATGGTCGCAAAACATGTCGGCGACCCTTCGAGGATCTGAAAAACAAAAGTTCTACAAACCACCTAACATCTTTCTGAACATAAACTTACTGCGAGCTACCAAAGAATAGTTATCCAACACGCCTCCCTGAAATGCTTCCCGGCTCTTCTTAAAAAGTCAAGCAAAAGTTACTAAAAGGAACGCGGTTTTTATTTTTTATGCTATCGACGAGTTGCTAATTGGCGGTCGACCGAATAAAATTATATGAACTTGGGGCAATACAATTTCTTTCCACCTTAAGCCCTAACGTCCCTCTTTCCCTTCCATGCAATCAACCCCCACCGCAAAACATTGGAGATCTATTATGAAACGATTTTGCTTTCTTGTAATCTTTACCTTTATCCTTGGACTCGGTTTCCTGTCGACGGCACAGGCCGAGTGGTATAAAGGAAATACACATGCCCATTCTTTCTGGTCAGATGGAGACACGCTGCCGGAAATGGAAGCCAAATGGTACAAGGACCACGGCTATGATTTTTTGGCGATGACCGATCACAATACGGCAATGGCCGGTAAACGTCACAAGCCTTACGAAGTCATGGTCAAAGAGGTACCCGATCTCAAAAAGTATCTTGCCGAACATGCCAAAGCGTTTGGCCCGGACGCGATGAAGTACATCGAAAAAGACGGTAAGAAAATGATTGTGCTCAAGAACTTCAAGGAAGTAAAAAAGATGGTCGGGAAGCCGGGCGTTTTTCTTCTGATCCAATCGGACGAAGTTACGGATAAATCGGCCGGAAAGCAAACTCACGTCAACATCATCAATGTTCGTGAAAACCTTGGAAGACAAGGGGGTAAAAAACCGGCCGAAACGCTCACTCGCATTGTGAATGCCGCGAAAAAGGCCGCGAAAAAACACGGGACCAAAACCATTTGGCACTTGAATCACCCCAATTGGCCCCGTTATGACATCACGCCCGAGTTACTGGCATCGCTAACCGACTATACTCTGTTCGAGGTCGCGAACTGTATTCCCAGTGGTAATTTTTACGATGACAAAAAACACTGGAATTGTGAAAAGCTGTGGGATGTGGCCAATACGATACGACTCGGCAAGATGAAAGCGCACCCACTTTTTGGAATCGCCTCGGATGATGCACACAATTATCATGCGGACGACCCCAAACGAGCCCGTCCTGGCCGAGGGTTTGTCATGGTACAAGCCGATAAGCTCGAAACGAACGCTATCGTCGAATCAATAACAAAGGGCGATTTTTATTGTTCCACAGGCGTGATCCTCAAGGAACTAAAATATGATCCCAAGACCAAAACCTTGACGGTGGAAGTCGACCCCAAAGAAAACACAAAATACACGATCGAGTTCATCGGTACTCGCCGTGGTGTTTCTCCCGAACGCTCAAAGGAATTACCGAGATACTCCGATGCGGTGGGTGAAGTCTTCAAAAAGGTCGAAGGGACCTCGGGATCGTACACCTTGAAGGGGGATGAGCTGTACGTTCGAGCTGCCGTTCGTTCGGATCGAAAGATGGAACGCCCCTCGGCCAAAAACGGTCCCAAAACGGAACAGGCCTGGACGCAACCGGTCGGCTGGGAACAATAGTACACCGCCGGCAAGCGAGATAAAATTTTAAAAACTCCGGTAGGATCTTTTTCCTGCCGGAGTTTTTCTTTTCTCGTGTTTTTAGCTATTTTCTCACGGCCACCACCCCTCTCGGGGTGTATGTTAGCGTTCTGTTAAGACCTTGACAGATTGCTCGCGCTTTCGTAACAATGACAATTCCATTTTTGTTTCATGAGAGCAAGTAGAGCATCTGTGGGTCTCTTCTCTCTGGTTTTGAAAATACCCCAAGCAGGAAACCGGAAAACACCTGGCATGAAGTACGCCGATTCAATCAAAAATTATCGTTGGTTCGTCCGGTTCGCTATTCTCTTGATAGCACTTTATTTCTTCCTCTTTGGAATCGAACTTTTCGGAAGCTCGTTCAAATGTCTGGGATCCGATACAGCCAAAAACCTGTTCTCCGGCCTGAACAATCCTTTTGCCGGTTTGGCGGTCGGCATTCTCGCTACCGTCTTGGTCCAGAGTTCTTCGGTAACAACCTCTTCGATCGTCGCCATGGTAAGCATGGGAGACCTTTCCGTCGCCCAAGCGGTACCGATGGTCATGGGCGCCAACATCGGAACCTCGATCACCAATACTCTGGTTTCGCTAAACCATATCACACGGGCATCCGAATTTCGCCGGGCTTTTGCAGGCGCACTGATCCACGACATGTTCAATCTTCTAACGGTCATGATCATGTTGCCATTGGAAATAGCAACCGGTGTTTTACAACGTATTGCTGAATTTCTGGTCCAACCTCTTCAGTCACTTGGAGCTGGTGGAGAATTTCATAGTCCTATTAAAGCCGCCGTTAAATTCCCGGCCAAAGCAGTCAAGCATTTTCTGGAAGAAGGATGTGGTTTGGAAAGTTGGGGATTGGCAGCGCCTATGTTTTTCATCGCCCTGGCTGCCATTATCATTGCTCTGATTGTTGTAACCAAAAACATGCGGTCATTGATGGCGGATCAGATTGAAGAGTGGATCAACCGAGTTCTTAAAAAGAGCGGACTGCTAGGCATTTTAATCGGGGCGGTTATGACCGCATTGGTTCAATCGTCGAGTATCACCACCTCGCTGATGGTCCCCATGTTCGGAGCCGGCATTTTGACACTGGAAGCAGCATTCCCGGTAATGCTCGGAGCAAATTTGGGGACTACCGTAACTGCACTACTGGCAGCCATGGTCGGCAGTCCGGCCGGTTTGGCAATCGCGTTGGTCCACTTCCTGTTTAACTTGGCAGGCACTGCCATCTATTTCCCATTCAAGAAAGTGCGCCAAATACCGATCAAAATGGCCGAGTTCGTGGCCAATAAAAGTACGGAGAATCGAATTTGGGTCTTCGTTTATATCGGATTGGTCTTCGTAGTTATCCCCGTTCTCGGTATACTGATTTGGCGTCAGCCGCCAGCCCCTCCTGCTTAATGGAGCGACAAAAAGTCGGTTGCCTTTTTCGTATTTAATAACCTATAATTTAGACAATTAAAACCTGTTCACCCAGGGGAAAATCCCATGTTCAAATGGTTTTCAAAAGAGGCAAAGTCGGCCGGACTGCGTAAGATGCGGACCGAGTTCGGACAGATGCTCGATTCGGGAAAACATACGTTCGATACGGCCGCCAATGCCTTCCTCGGAGGCACCGACCTGGAAGTCATCCGGAAGGACCTCTTCGCGACCGACAAGCGAATCAACAAGGCAGAGCGGCAAATCCGTCGCGACCTGGTCGTTCACGCCTCGGTCCATGGCGAAGCCGATTTCCCGGCCTGTCTCGTGTTGATGAGTATTGTCAAAGACGCGGAACGTCTAGGCGATTATTCAAAAAACGTCTTCGATCTGGCCGAAATGGCACCTGAAAAACCGAGCGGGGAACACCGAGAACGGTTGATCGACCTGAAGGACAGAATCTCGGGTATTTTTTCGCGATGTCGAGAAGTTTTCGACGAGGAAGAGGAAGATCCGGCCAAGGAATTGATCCGTGATGCCCATGCCACGGAAGATCTCTGCGACACGGAAATCGAAAAACTGATCCGAGGTGGTAGCGGCGAAGGAACGATGGGCCCGACCTATGTACTCGCTTATCGCTACCTGAAGCGAATCACCTCGCACCTGAGAAATATCGCGTCGAGCATCGTACAACCGCTCCACAAAATCGATTTCACCGCCAAAATCGTGCGAAAGATGGAAGAGGAAGACGCCATCGAAGCTCAGGAATAAATCTCCAATTTCAAACAAAACACAAGGGTACAGAGACCATATTTCTCCGTACCCTTTTTCTTTTTCAACATGCCCCGCCGACAACGCTGCCAACTTATCACTACGGCAGCGCCTACCAAAAATCTCGTGCCTCACCAGCGCCCAACGGAAGCGGGCTATCCTCCTGGTGCGGCAGCGCCTACCAAAAAGATTAGGAAAACCCGAAGTTGTCAAAAAAGAACTGCCGAAGATAAAAATGGTTCATCCGAGGGGATCGTCTATCCGCTTTCACTCCCCGTCTCCATAAGTTCTTTAATGATAGCGTGTTACAACCAGGTTGTCCGAAAATGCGTTTTGCGACGATTTTGGCGGCAAAAACCCCACCAGAGAGCTAAATCCGCAAATTGTCTAGCAGCAAATAGGGGTTTTTCGTTGGCAAAAGTAGGGCGATTGGGATAAAATAGAGCCACTTGGCTATCTAGCCTTTTGCGCCGATTACGCCACAGAAAATGTCGGTCTATACCTTAGGTCGACATGGTGAATGGTTGCATGTCCTATAGATGGCCTTGTGTTAGCAAGCGTTGTTAACACAAGAATAATACGGAACATCAGTTAACTAACCTTTTACTTGAACGTAGACCGACCGCTACGGAACACGGTCGGTGTCATGCGTTCACTGCTCTCACGTGCCGGAGATATAAAAATGTCTAAACCCATTTCACTCAGGCTCAGCCTGTTGCCGTTCGTTGTTTTGGCTGCGACCACCCTGTTGGCCGCGACCGATGCCTTGGGTGTAGAGGCCGCCCACATGGATCGGTATACCCACTCCGACGGTACAAGCTATTATGCACTCAGCTTGAAGCCCACCGTAGCGGTGAAGCCGGCCGCAAACCACGACGTCGTGGTCCTCGTCGATACGTCGGCGAGTCAAGTGGGCAAATTCCGCGACAAGCAACTCGCAACGCTCAAAGCGTTTCTCGCGGAACTCAAACCGGGCGATCGGGTCACGATCTTGGCATCCGATCTGGAAACGGTCCCCATGGGGAAGGTAGGAGCCCCTGGCAGTCAGGAACTGAACAAAGCGGTGGCAAAGCTCCAAGAGCGTCTGCCGCTCGGCTCGACCGATCTCGAAAAAGCGATCGACATGTCGCTTCGTTCTTTCGACAAAAATTCCAAAGCGAAGTCGCTGGTCTACATTGGTGATGGTGGCAGCACTGCCAATCTTCTCGGCACGGAGAAGTTTGGGCACCTGGTCGACAAACTGATCGACGCCCAAGTCCCCGTTACCAGCTACGGAATCGGTCCGAAGATCGATGACCAAGTCCTCGGCGCACTGGCCGCTCGAACCGGTGGTGTTGTCGTCGACGACGACGCCCAGGTTGCCAAAAACTTGGCCAAGGCTTCCAAGGGAGTGGTTTACTGGCCGAAGTCTGCTGCCGTACCGGGCAGTCGTTTTAGCGAAATCTATCCCAGCAAGGTCCCCCCGCTCCGCGCGGACCGGGACAGCGTCTTGGTAGGTACCCTTCGTGGAGAAGGTCCTATCAACATCACCATGAAAACGATCACCCCCGAGGGTGAACGAGATATGACCTGGAAGGTCACTCCGACGGAAAGTAAGAAACAAAACGCCTATCTGGCGAATCTGGTTGGCTGGGCCCGTCAAATTGGCGGCACCGCCTTGCCGATCGTCGACTCCGAGTCGCTCAAGCTGGCCAAAACGGTCAATCAAGCCAACGCGATCAATCTGGGCGAGTTGGCCAACCAAGCCTTGGCCGGTCACGATACGGCACGTGCCAAAGCGCTTGCCGAAGCGGTCTTGCGTCACAATCCGAACGACGGTCGTGCCAAAGCGATCCTCGTCGCTGCGGACGCCGACGCCAAAGAAGAAGCTCCGAAAACCCAAGGCAGTGGCGATTTGAACATGGTCGCGGAAAAACCGGAACCGGTCGACGGTTCGTTTGCTCGCGACTATCAAGCCACCCGTGAAGTGCTCGCCGGACAGATTGAAAAAGACGTCCAGGTAACCATCCACAATGCTCACCGAAAACTCGACATGGTTCCCGAGCTGGCCATCCGCGACCTGAAGGTCCAGATGGAGATGGTACGCAACACTCCGGATCTCGATCCCGATTTCCGAAGCCAAATGATCGGCAAGCTGTCAACCGCGCTTCGTCAGGCAAGCCTTCGCCAAACCGAAGTGGAAATCGAACGACAGCAACAAGCCGTCAAACGTGCCAGGGCTTTGGAACGAGCCATGATCGTCAAAAACCTGGAACGAGATACCCAAAAAGTCAATCAGTTGATGAAGCGATTTGAATCGTTGCTCGCCGAAAATCGATACCGTGAAGAACACTATCGTTTGGCGGAAGAGCAAGTTGCGGTCGAGGCACATGAAGTTGCTGCCGCGGCAGGCATCGAGTCGGCAATCCCCTCGATCGCCACGGCAACACGCTTCGCTCGAATGGCCCGATACCACCACGATTACCAAGTTCTTCGGATCAAGCGACAAAAGGCGATCGCTGACACGCTTGCCAGCAGTGAACAATCGTTTGTTTCGTTTGACGATCGACAACCGATCCTCTATCCCGATCCGGAACGCTGGATGGCCATGTCTGCCCGTCGTATCAAGCGATACGCTTCGATGGACCTGCAGAAACTCTCTCCATCCGAGCAAAAGATCATGGATGAACTCGATAAACCCACGAACTTCGACTTCTTCGAAGAGCCGCTGAACGAAGTGGTCAACACCATTTCCGACAATCACAACGGCATCATGATCAAACTCGACAAAACGGCCATCGAAAACAATGGCCAAATGATCGATACCGCGATCACCTGCCAGTTGA
>JASFHG010000005.1:0-19372 GCA_050123355.1 Planctomycetia bacterium | reverse complement strand
TCCACATCCCGCAAGTCAGGGGAACATTGATTTCGGATGCCTTCCGCTTCGAGGATCTCTTCGGTCAGCTTTGCCGCTTCCTCGCGGGGGAATACGACTTTGGTGTTGTAGCCGGCCAATTGGAGCGTCAGGAACTCCCCTTTCGCGTGTTTAAGTAGTTTGACCGCGTGGCGCAGGTTTTTGACTTTGGTGTCGTTGATGTGGCTGACGATCGAAAACGGCATCATACTTTCGTATCCTTGCGACATCGCGTGGGGATAAAACCGGAGGCCGATCATGACGAGCTCTTCTTCCGGAAATGTTTTCGAGTCGCCCAATCGAAGCGCCCAGGGACTTCGGATAATAAGAAGCGTGGGCCCCATTTTTTGTAGAAGAATTTGTGCGATATCTTGATCCGCTTGCATCAAAACCAAGGGACCGTGCATGTAATAGCGGGGATAATGGTTGCCCAGCGGTTGCAGAACCTGGAAGTTTTTCGTCGTGGTGGGGATTTCGACTTTCATCGATTTTCCATCCCGCCAGATGGTCAGCGGCACTTTACCGTCCTTCACGAGTTTGGGAATGACGTAAGTGCAATTCAGTTTCAGGTCATCACGTATCGAAATCATCCCTTGTTTATCGATCGGATAATCGCCGATATGCGTGATCACGTCCCACGTCTTCACGGGCAGCTCGGGCCGAACGTATACGGGTTCGTTGATCATCAGTCCGCCCATGCCTTCGGGGATCTTGAGCCGTTTTCTCAACACTCGGTTTTCGGTGTATTGTAACGGGCTTCCGAACGGGATGTCGGGTTTGCCGTCATACTTGCCATCTTTGATGTCCTCCAAGAATCGGAGCACCTCTTCGGTGGCGATGACGTACCCGATGTTGTCGGCCTGTTCGATTTTGCTGCAGACGACGCCGGCGATTTTTCCGTCGATAATTGCCGGCCCGCCGCTGTTGCCCGGATTGAGCGCGGCATCGACTTGGATCATCAAAAGTGAGTCGGAGTGGGCGGAAGCTTGGTATTCAATTCGCGAGACAATTCCCTGCGTGATGGAAAGCTGTTCTCCGCCCATCGGATAACCGTAGACGTTCAGCGAGTCTTTGATGTGCGGGATGGTGGCATCGAATTCCAGCGGCTTGCGCCCTTTGGCAAACGTTTTGTCGGTGACTTCCAATAACGCCAGGTCGAGGCCCGGGGCAATGCCGATGAGCTTGGCCGGGTAGCGGTCGGTCGATTGGTCCGGCTGGACAAGGATTTGGGTTGCGAACTGTACGACATGGGCGTTGGTCAGGATCCGATTCCCTTCGATGATCGAGCCGCTTCCGACGGAAGGGGTCGGAGCACTTTTCGTCCAGGGGCGGGAATAATCCGGGCCGCGTTTGGTTACGTGCAGCTTGACGACCGATTTCGAGATGTTGTCGGCCCATGCCGTGGTGGTAAGTATCGAGGCCGTAACGAAGCTTATCGCGAAGACGAGCGAGGTCCAGGTGCAATTTCCAATCCGCATGGTAAACTCCTTGGTGATATTTTTGTGTTTAATTTTGAGAATTTTTCAACCGGCTTGAAGAGACCGATCGGTCGAGATGGTCTTCGATCCACGACTCGAGTTCGTCCCAATCGACCGGCGGGAGCTTCATCAAGTCGGGCCGGAGTCCGGCGGCGTCTTTCAGATAAACGTGTTGGATCTCGTCCCCGTTTTTGGTCGTGTTCCAATGGAGCAAAACGCGGACGCAACTTTGGAGCGAGCCGGGCACGCTGATCTCGTAGCTGCACATCAGCGGCACGTTCATCCAGCCAAGTTGTCTCGCGGCCAGGGCGGGAAACTCGGCGTCGAGGTCTTTGGTGACGGTGAAAATCGCGCTGCCGACGTCGCTGGAGTCGATGTCATTTTGCCGAATCATCAACGCCAGCAGTTGACGCGTGGCCGCCAGGACCGCTTCCGGGGTATTGGAGTCGGCGGTGGTCGCACCACGGACTCCTCGACAAACGATCGTTTTTTCGTTGCTCATAAAAGATTTTTTTGGTTTGGGTTATTGAAGTTTCGGGCCGACGAAGAAACCGGCAATGCCTGTAAGGAGGCCGACAAAAACAGCAATGACGATACTGTTTATTCCTATACGATCTATACCGCCCTGCAAGATAATAATGAGAACGACGGTAAAGATTACGCCCATGTTGAAGCCAAGGGCTCCGAACTTGAGCCGCTGCTTGGTCAAGTCGGTGTCGTTGGCGCTGGCCTTGGCCTTCTTTTCCTTGGGTTTTTTCTCTTTGGTTTTCTTTTCTTTCTTGGTAGGCGTGGCTTCCGCGGCGGCCGGTGGTGGCGGTGCGGCGGCGGTAGCGGGTGCGTCGCCGGTGTAATATTTCGTGACCGCGTTGTTGATGCTGGACGGGGTGCAAAGCACGGTCCGAATCGTGCGGCTGAATCGGAGCCGAAGGTCTTCTTCCACGTCGGGGATCAACGGGTTGGGCGAGGCCATCAGGACCTGCTCGTCGTCGATCATCACCGGGACGCACGAGTGCTGACGGGCGGTGGTCGCGGGGACCGTCGAGACGGCTTCTTCCGCCACGCCGATGTCGTCGAGCTCGATATACGGCAGCCCGATCGATTCCGCGTAAGCGAGCATGATCACGTCGGGCCGGGCCAGTTTTTGTTGCATCACGGCATCGCGAAGTTCCAGTCCGATCGTTTCGGCGAAGCGGCGTGCCTTGTCGATTTGGGCCTGATCGGCGACCCCGTTTGCCAAGAGGATTTCGGCGAAAGAGCGTTGATGGAGCGTGCCTTCGTCCGAGCGGCCGAGCGTCGCGTCATATTCCCGCTTCCGCTGGGCGTCGGTCAGGCAGAGCATCGCTTGTGCCAGCTCGTTGAGCAAGGTCTGCGAGGCACTGGAAAACTCGCCGGTGGAGTATTTCCGTACGTGCGTGTTCATCTTGCGGTAGTGCGTGCGGATTTTTGCCGTGTTGTCTTCGAACTTTTTAAGTCGAAGCAGCTGATAGTGAGTCAGTGGACGGTTGGTTTCCTTGATCCCAAGCCAATCACGATAAACGTCAAGAGCCATGTCGTGAGTGTCCTTTTTTTACGTTGTTGTTTACCGAAATCCCCTGTTAGCCCGGCCGCCTGCGGCCGGTTTTGGGGAAAATCCCGTCGCAGGCGACGGGGCTAACATTTAACAAAGTGAATCGTTGTGGTTCTATTTCGGTTTTTAATCGACTTTATAATCGCTCGCCAGGCGAATGAATTCGTTGATTTGGGAGTCCGACAGGTTGCCGTGCCGCTCGATGTCGATGCTCGCTTCCGTGCCGGTCGACGTCTCTTTGGCACGGACGGAAATTCGGCCCGAGGCGTCGAATGCATAAGTTACTTCGATCGGCGTCCCTTTCGGCAAGTCGGTCGGCAAGCCTTCGATGCGGCATTTGCCCAAGAGCGAGCAAGCGACCGGGTCGGGCGCGTCTCCTTCGACTACTTGGATCGACACCCGTTCCTGTCCGTCGCGTTGGGTGCGGAACTGCTGGGTCCTCTCGAAGGGTAGGGTCGTGTTTCGCTTGATCATCACGTAGTTGATGTCTTTGCCGCTTTTCGGATTGTTCGCGACGATCCCCAGCCCGTGGGAGTTGACGTTTTCCTGCTGGACCGATTCGAGTCGTTTCCGGATTTTTTGGGCCAATTCGCTGGTTTCTCCTCGTTCTTTGACTTCGAGGATCGCGGCGTGGATCGCGGCCCCTTGGGCGACCGCGGTGTGTGGGGAGAGTTCCGTGTACGGCTTTTTGCCGAGCAGGTTTTCGAGCATCCGCGGGACTTGCGGCATCAGGGTCGAGCCACCGACCAAGACGATCGCGTCGAGGCTTTTGGCCGTCACTTTGGCTTGCTCGAGGACCAGCTCGGTGGTGTCGGCGGTTCGCTGGAGGAGGTCGGCGGTCATCCGCTCGAAATCGTCGCGGGTGATCTCCACCCGAAGCGACTTGCCGCCATGTCGGACGGTCACTTTTGCCGAGTCTTTTTCCGAAAGCTTCAGCTTGACCATGTCACAATCGTTGCGGAGCGTGTGGATGGTTTGTTTTGATTCGTGGATGTCGACCCCGTGTTTATCTTTAAATTCCGAGGCGGCAAATTCGAGGATCCGATCGTTCCAGTCGACACCGCCGAGCCGGACGTCGCCGTCGGTGGCGAGGACGCGGAAGTGGTTCGGCGTATATTCGACGACCGTCACGTCGAACGTTCCGCCCCCCAGGTCATAGACGAGTGCCCGGTGCGGTTTTTTGAACTCCATGGTTCCGCCAAGCTCGCCCCGGTGCCAGGCGTAGGTGAGTGTCGCGGCGGTCGGTTCGTTGATAATATCGACGACGTTCAGCCCGGCGATCCGGCCGGCGTCTTGGGTCGCTTTTCGTCGCACATCGTTGAAGTAGTACGGGACGGTGATGACCGCGTTGCCGATCTTGCCGATCCGTTTTTCGGCGTCTTGCCGCAGCTTTTTGAGAATCAGGGCGGAGAGGAACTCGGGCGTGATTTCGTGGCCGTCGAACGTGCGGTGGAACTGGGCGTCTCCCATCTCGCGCTTGATCCGTTCGACGACATGGTCGGGGTCTTCCATGGCCGCTCGCATCCGGTTCGGGCCGACGATGACGTGGTGATCCTCGGTCAACAGGATCAGGCTCGGGGTTTCATCAGAGTCTTCATCATTGGGGAGCGCGACCGGGTTGCCCGATTCGTCGAGTTGGGCGATGGTGGAAAACGTGGTGCCCAGGTCGATGCCGACAGTTTGTCCCTCGTGAAATTCCATAAAAATTCTCGTCTCTTGATTGTGATGATGCTCTGGAGTGGCGTGAGTATTTGATATGCTAGATGGTCGAGGAGCATAAACCGAGAAGGCGGTTCGTTCCCAGCCCGATTTTTCAAGGATGGTGCAAAAGTTTCCCAATAAGTGAGAGCGAAGAGATTGCCGCCTGGTTACATCAATTTTGTTGCGACACCCGGCTTTGTCGCCGAAGTAGGATCGAAGGCGCGTTTGAACCGAAGTCTCAAACGCACCAGGTTCCCTGTCGGCGATTGACGTTGCCGATCATGAATGTAACGGGACACAGGAACGTGCGTCCGCAAAGAGGCGATCTACTCTTCGATCACTTCCTTCACTTTTTGTACAAAATGGGGCGTGCCTTGCTCGCTCAGTTCGGCGGCTTTGGCCTCGGCCGCTTTCTTATCCTGGAAATCAAATAGCGCCACGCGACGAAGTGATTGAGTGAAAACCCCCCAGAAGAGTTTCAGGCGAACTTCTTTGCTTTTCGCGGTCTTTCTTTTGGTGGCTTTTTTTCGTTTTGGAGCGGCGGTTGTCTTTTTGGTGGTCTTTTTTGCTTCGGCAGCTTCCGCTTCTTCTCGTTTCGCCATCCGGCTGACTACTTTGCGAGCCATTTTTGCTCTCCCTCTTTTGCGGTATACGACCGCTCGTTTTTTAATGTTTTCTGTTCAAAACAGGTACTTACATATACACTTGGCCCATATTATAGCGGATCTGGGTCCGAAGGGATAGCTGTTCCGGCGGGTTTCGCGGGATATAGTAGCGCAAAATCACAGTTTTTTGCCTGCGAAAGCTTAAAAAAGTCGGACGAAGACGCCGCTGGAGAGCGTTTGGCCCGAACAGGCCTCGATTTTGAGAGGGCCGGCCGTGATTTTTGCCGATCGATCGTCGATTGCATTCCGGAGCATCGTCGAGAGCCGTTTTTCGTTCAGACCGGGCGTGTGACAAGTTAGAAGCAAGAAATGCCGCCGATCGGCCGTCAGCTCGGCACACATCCTCAAAAGTTGGGGGAGGTGTTTCGTGGCCCGCCATACTTCACCGCGTCGTCCATGCCCATAACTGGGGGGGTCGAGGATGATCGCGTCGTAGCCGTTGCCCCGCTTGAGTTCCCGGCGGACAAATTTCGTCGCGTCTTCGGTAATCCAGCGGATCGGTGCGGTGGCCAGCCCGGAGAATTCCGCGTTTCGCTTCCCGCGAGCGACCGTATTGGCGGCCGAGTCGACGTGGACCACCTCAACTTCAAAATTCGCGCTGACCCCGGCGGCGGCCGCGGCGAGGGTGCTTCCGCCGGTGTAGGCGAAGAGGTTCAAAATCTTCAGAGGGCCGGAGGCCGCAGCGACCTGCTCGGCGATCCAGTCCCAATTGGAGGTTTGTTCGGGAAAGACGCCGAGGTGGCCGAACGGGCTGCGTTGTAACTCCATCTGGAACGGGCCGTAGTCGATCGTCCACTGCTCGGGCATGTGTGAGTAGAGTGTCCAGCCGTCGCCGTCCGGTTTTTCTTCGGTTCGCTCGAAATAGGCATCCACCGACTTCCACGATTCGGGCAGCATGGGCTGTGACTTTTCGGCGGTCGGGCAAGGACGGTCGAGCGTCCAGCCGGCAAACCGCTCCAGCCGCCGTCCCGCACCGAAGTCGATCAGTTCATAATGGTCCGAAGTGAACATGGATGGAAGTTTGAAGGATGAAGTTTAAAGTGTGAAGGGGGAGGGTCTTGTCGAAATAATAACGGATTGAAACAACCACGAAGGCAGTTTTTATAGCCATGGCAAGATAAAATGAACCGTGCCCGCATTAGTTCGTAATAAACGGCAGTGCAAATCGTTCCTCTATATTGACCGTTTCACTATAAGCAAGCGATTTTGTGCTACTTGCACGTAAGTTCAAATTATCTTGCCGGCACTATAACATGGATGAACTGGATTTTTAATGGGTGCTTCCGCACTGTTGAGATAGCAAGCGTTATTGTAATCACCGAGCGGTAGCTCGTATCAAAAAATCCTGTTTATCCTGTCTATCCATGTTTATTTTTTCTTTTTGAGCTTTGTGGTTTCTTTACCCTTGCGAGAAATGCTCAACAAAGCCAGTTTGAAGGATGAAGTTTGAAGTGTGAAGGGGGAGGGGAGGGCGGGACGGGAAGGGAATGTTTTGGTGCGTCAAACTTCTTCAAAAAGGGTGGTGGACAGGTAGCGTTCACCCAGGTCGGGGAGCATGACGACGATCAACTTGTCGCGGTTGGCCGGTTCGGCGGCGACTTGGATCGCGGCCCAGGCGGCCGCTCCGGAACTGATCCCGCACATGAGGCCTTCTTGTTTTGCCATGTTCCGCGTCGTTTGGGCGGCGTTTTCCGCTTCGACGGTGATGACTTGATCGATGATGTCCAGATTGAGGATCTCAGGCACGAAGCCGGCTCCGATTCCTTGGATGGGGTGCTTGCCCGGCTGGAGCGGTTGGCCGGCGAGCGTCTGTGTCAGGACCGGGCTTGCGGCCGGTTCGACGGCGATCACTTCGACGTCCGACTTTTGTTCTTTGAGCACTTCGCCGACGCCCGTGATCGTGCCGCCGGTTCCCACGCCCGCGACGAAGATGTCGACCTCGCCCGCCGTGTCGGTCCAGATTTCCAGCGCGGTTGACTGGCGATGGGCTTCCGGATTGGCCGGGTTGCGGAACTGCTGGGGCATGAAGTAGTTTTCGTTCTCCGCGGCCAGGCGCTCCGCTTCTCGGATCGCCCCGGGCATCCCGTCCGCGGCCGGTGTGAGGATCAATTCGGCTCCGAGTGCGGCGAGCATCCGGCGTCGTTCGAGGCTCATGCTCTCGGGCATGGTCACGATCAGGCGGTATCCGCGAGCCGCACAGACATAGGCCAGGCCGATGCCGGTATTGCCGCTGGTGGGCTCGATGACGGTCATGCCACCGCGCAGGCTGCCGTCATGTTCCGCCGCGTCGATCATTGCCCGTGCGATCCGATCCTTGACGCTCCAAAGCGGGTTGACATTTTCCACCTTGGCGACGATCGTCGCTCCATCCTTCGGGCCGAGGTGCCTCAATCGGACAAGCGGTGTGTTGCCGATGCATTGGGTGATGTCGTCGAAAATCCGCGAGTTGGAAGAAGACATGATGTTTGCCCGCTATTTTTGCCAGTTGGGAACCGATTGCTTATTTGCCACTTTTTCATTGTTAGGTCGTTGGAGGATTATGTCAACCTGAAAACGGCTATGGGGCGCGTCGGCGCGGATGATTCCGGCGGGACGGATTCTCATCATGCTTTGCACTTTTTCTTTTTCGTTCGGCACGATATATACAAAAAGACCGCCATCCTTCGTGAGTTGTCGCTGGAAACCGTATTTTTGCGACATCATTTGGATCAGTCGCGTTGCATCGCCGGTGGTGCCGTTGAACGTAATGGTTTGGACCTGTTGATAGGGGTTGAAGTAGTAGGTCAACGATCCGGCCACGTCATCGAGACGTGTACCGGTGACCAGTGGGACCCGATAGCCTTGGAATCGAGGTTGGGAGAGACCGGTCGAGACTCGTGGCCATCGGTTCATGATCCAATCGGAGGAAACGTCGAATCGGAAGACTTCCGCAAAATCGGTGACGACACCTTCGTGGACGGGCACCTTGGGCGTGCCGAGCGGAGTGATCTCGGGGGGTGTATCGATGTCCACGTCGGGCGTTTTGGCTTTTTCCGCTTCGCTTCCACTGAAGAAATTGGAGCAGGTCTCTTTTGCACTGTTCCAGATATTGGGTGCTTTGTAGTACAGGATCGGTCCGCCTATCGCGGCGATCACGATGAGCAATTTGATGGCTGAACGTAACATGTGTATACCTCCGGGAGGAAATAAGGATCCATGCGGGTACATACCCATTGTCTTTTATCGGGCATCCTTTTTATCGGCTCTAGCTATTTTTCCTTCTCGTCTTATTTTACTTATATTAACATTATCCCTACTTTTGGTTGGTTGTGTGGGGTTTAGCCGTCGGACATCGTCCGACCTGTTTTGAAGCGTAAAAACGTGCCGAACGATGTTCGGCGGCTAAACGGACGCGGAAATTTGACATGACCAGGTGCCAGTCGGCCCGAATGGGCAAATTGCCCTTTTCTCAGCGGGGAAAATTTGATACTTAACGGCCCTTACCAATTGTATTTTGTTCAAAATCGGCCAAGGGTTCCGGTTTTGGAAAAGTGAATAAAGGCAAATCCCCTCACAAAGGGCTGTTATGATGAAACGTTATATTTTACTTGTTGCCGTTTTTGCCGGCATCTTGATTGTCGGTGGGATCGCTATCGCTCAGGCACAACGTCAAGCGGACGAGGCTGTCGTTTTACCACCGCCTCCTTCCAAGGTGACTACGGCCGATCGAGTTCCGGCCAGTGGAGACGTCCGGGGAGGGGCAAACCCGTTGCGGTCGCGAACGGAGACGGTTGCTCCGGCGACACAGCCGGGGACTTCGCAGCCGGGGAGCAC
This sequence comes from Planctomycetia bacterium, assembly GCA_050123355.1. Classification (GTDB taxonomy): domain Bacteria; phylum Planctomycetota; class Planctomycetia; order Pirellulales; family Thermoguttaceae; genus JASFHG01. The sequence continues at coordinate 10,130 of JASFHG010000005.1, read as the reverse complement.
GGCGTCCGAGTCGATTTGGACCAATTCCATTCCGGCGGCCCCTGTGCGAAATTATTATCCCGAGCCGGGCGAGCGAGCTCCGATCCGAAGGACCGCTTACAATGGCGATCCGGCCGGAAATAGTGTTGCCGAGAACATCCCGACCGGGCCGACGATGGCTCCGCCACGAGGACCGAATCCCGTGCCGACCGATGGTGCCGGGCTCCCGACGATGGCACCTCCTCAGCCGAATTTGGCGGAAGAGGTAGCCGGCGACGGTTTTCCCACTGCGAGTGATATGAATCGAACGGCTCTTCCGGCAGGAGAACCGGGTTATGCCACCGGACAAAACCATGGCGATCCGTCTTTTGCGAACGAGACTCAGCCGGAGCCAAGCCGTGGACCGGCCGTGCTGGGCGAGTATCCAACCGAACTGGCTGCTCTTCCTGCTCCTTCGGCGGTCCCTTCATCGGAACCTCAAAATCATCCCCAGGACTTGCCTCCCTATGCCACTGGCACGACCACTGGTACGCAGCCGGATCCCATGCCAGCGATCGGCTCGGAACCGGGACTACTGACGACTCAACCGGAGCAACCAATGGCTCCGATCCATAATCCGAATCCGACCGACACTCCCAACGGCTATGATCCGACTCGGCCTCCTTATGAGGTGAGTAATCCGAACGTGCCTGAGAATCCGAGTGGCTTGGCCCATCCGTCTTATGGCACGACCGGGCCCGGGCCGGCGGATCGGACCGCGTCGAACAACACGTTGCGAAACAACGGTTATCCCAACGTTCCGGCCGAAGAGCATGGCTCCAATGCCGGATACCAATATCCGAAGATCGAACCGGTTGGTGCCTCGCCGATGGAATCGGAAGGTCCGACCGGAGTCGGGCAACCGGCACGCAATCGAAGCTGGGACGGTGAACAGCTTCCTCAGCTCCGCGTGGTCAAGGTCGCCCCCAAGGAAATTCAGGTGGGCAAACCGGCCGTTTTTCGCGTGGAGATCACGAACGTCGGTCGGGTCAGTGCCCATGGCGTCGAAGTCAGGGACCAAATCCCTCAATCGACACGGCTGATCTCGACCAAGCCCGAATCGGTGACGGATTCTCACGGCAGTCTTGTTTGGCAGCTTGGCGAGATGAAGCCGGGCGAGAAGGCGACGGTCGAGATGAAGCTGATGCCGACGGCCGAGGGGAATGAAATCGGGAGTGTGGCGATGGTCCGATTCGGAACGCCTGCCTCGGTACGCACGGTTGCCACGCGGCCGATGCTCGAAATCGAGGTGGTCAGCGAAGATCAGATCCTGGTCGAAAGCGATACGCTCCTGACGATCCGCGTTTCCAACCCGGGCAGTGGTGTGGCGACGGGCGTGGTCCTGGAAGAACGGATTCCCGAAGGTCTCCAGCATCCGGCCGGCGCGGAGTTGCAATACGAAGTGGGCGATTTGGCACCGAAAGCGTCGAAGACGATCCAATTGAAGATGTCGGCGGTCCGGCCCGGCATGTTCAAGAACATCTTGATAGCCAAGGCGGAAGGCCTGAAAAACGTGGTTCGCGAGTCCGAGATCCAAGTGGTCGCTCCGTCGTTGCAGATCGCGATGAACGGGCCGAATGCACGCTATCTCAATCGCAAGGCGTCCTACGAGGTGTCGGTCAGCAACCCCGGTTCGGCCGCGGCACGTGACGTGCGGTTGGTGGCGACCTTGCCGCGCGGCTTGAAATTTGTCGAGGCGAACAACAACGGCCACTATGATCCGAACACCCGCACGGTACGCTGGGCCTTGGCCGAGTTGCCGGTCAACGAGACGGGCACGGTCCGCTTGACCGCTTTGCCGGTCGAGATGGGTGACCATGCGGTGAAGATCCAAGGGACGGCCGACCGAGCGGTTCTCGTGAAGGAAGAACAAAAGATCAAGGTCGACGGTATCGCGGCCCTGCGTTTTGAAGTCGTGGACGTGAACGATCCGATCGAGGTTGGGTCCGAGACGGCTTACGAAATTCGCGTGCTGAATCAAGGTACGAAAGACGCTTCGAACGTGAGCGTACAGGTGACGTTGCCGCAAGGCTTCGAGCTAATTGCCGCCGAAGGGCCCGGGTCGCTGCGAAGCACGCAGCAGAATGGTCGAGTGATCTTCGAGCCGATTCAGCGTCTTGCTCCGAAGGTCGATACGACGTACCGTGTCCGAGTTCGCGGCCGCCAGGCGGGCGACTATCGTCTTCGGGTGGAGCTGAACTCCGACGATCTTCGAGCCCCGGTGGTCAAGGAAGAGAGTACGCGAGTCTTTGGCGATCGATAGAAGATAAATAGACGAGCTTCGTCATATAGAAAAGTTTTTTAGACAGGATGAACAGGATTTCGAGGCATAAAGTTTAGCCGCCGAACATCGTTCGGCGCGTTTTCGCAGCTTCAAAACACGTCGGACGATGTCCGACGGCTATAGACTCTCAGGTATTCAAAGTTACGAGGCCGACCAACGGAAGGCCGTTTTTTCAGGAAAAAACGTTAAATCGCTTGTAACTTTAAATATCTTACGATCAATAAACTTTCGTGGTTGGCATCCTGTTTGCCATGAGAGAATTCCAATAAAAAAAGGGCGATCCGGTACAGGCCGCTACCAGCCGGATCGCCCTTTTGTGCTTTCTTGGAAGTTTATTCCGATTCGTCGGACGGTTGGTCCATGGGAGAAGGAACGCTTTGGGTGAAACGGCCACCACTTTCGTACCATCCTTGTTTCGTGAAGCGGCACCAGGTCAGATCGATCAGGAACCCGAGCCATTGTCCTTCGCTCGCCTCGATCGAGGCGATCATTCGTCGATAGGGGAGCGGTTTGGGATGGAAGAAGCCGAGGCCATGTGCCGAAATCTGTTTTCCGACCACCACGCAGGTTTCTCCGTCGGGGGTGGTGCCATCTTCAGCGACCGGGGTGAGGTGAATCAAGTAAGGGAACGGGTAGCGCTGTTCGGCACGTCGTTCGAGAAGGGCTTTACTGGGGTAAAGCCCTTTCAAAATGCTCACGACTTGATCGCTGACGGAATCCGGCGTCACTTGAGTGGTCATTTGCCCGATGTCGTCATACAGTTGTGTCTCGCTAATGATCATGTTCATGGCTGCTTCTCCTCATGTTCCTCCAGACCGGCACCGGCTAGTGAATGTCTGTTAACTAGGCGGCTTATGGTCCGGTTGCTGCTTCAACGAATTTCGTGAAACGATATTTCTGTCTAAGTTGAAGCGATAAAAGGTTTTCGCATTATTATTGAGGTCTGCATTGTTAATGAACCGTTTTGCGGCTGGAAATCCCGCAAACCCGGCTGGAACAGCCGCGTTTGCGGTTGCGCAAGGATCATTAAATACATCGGAGTCAATAAATACGAGTAAAACCGGAATCGGTATTGGGTTAAATCCATGGAACCCTTTTTGTGATAAGTTGACGTCGATGCTCGTGATCGAGGCCTGGGGAAAAGTCGCCTGTTTCGATCGCCGCAAGTTTAAAGATCGTCTGCCCTTTGGGCTCGATCGGCCGACGCCAGCCAACATAATCCTACGTCGTGTTCTGACGATTGTCAAAAAAACCAGTGGAATTCTTGACTTTCTTGGTAAAAGAAGGGCTGGAAATCCGTCTTTTTTTCTTCTTTTTCGGAGGGGTGGTGGATCCTGTTCGGGGACGTGAAGCGATCATTTGGTCCGTTGCGGGTTCTTTTGTGATGGTTATGCAAAAGAATCGGCCTCAAGAGCCTGGAAGCGTTTTTATTTTGGGAGTCGCTTTTGAGGGGCCGGTGATTTCTTCTTTCTGCTTTCGGCATTCGAAGTTCGATATTCGGCGGTTTTGTCCCTCCTTGTTTCTCTCCATTTTCGCACTAAAATGGAGGCATGGCCAAGAAAAAAATAGCGTCGAAATCCAAGGAAAAGGTAAAAACCCCCTCTTTTGAGGAGGCCCTTGAGCAGCTTGAAGCGATTGTCCACGATCTTGAAGAGGGGCATGTCGGGCTGGAAGAGTCGCTTGCCAAGTACGAGTCGGGGGTGAAACTCTTGCGGCACTGTTACGGCCTGCTCAATCGGGCCGAGCGACGGATCGAGCTGCTCAGCCAGGTCGACGAGGACGGCAATCCCGTCACCGAGCCGTTTGACGAGGAAGGCACCGAAACGCTCTCTGAAAAGGCCGCCTCGAGGAGCCGGCGTCGCACGGCGAAAAAAACGCCCGCTATTTCTACCGAAAAGCCGTCTATCGACGGGGATAATTCCCCCGAAGGGTCTGACGAAGGCATAGACGATTCGCCTTTGCTGTTTTAAAATGAGGCAAGAACCAGATGCGCTCCCGGTGCGCACTCAGGGTGGTGGCTAAATCGCCGTATTTAATGACAAAATGGTGATAGAGAACCAATGACACGCGTCTTCCGTAAATGCCAATAGGGCGAAAGGGAGGAGGGCGACCGGCGGGAGTTTGGTTTTTCAGGAAAATTGTTATCCTTACTTTCCGCTATTTATGCAGACATCAATAAATTCGTTCCAGAGCTTTGCCGAGCAGTTTCGACCTCAAATTGAAACGGCGCTGGGACAGTATGCCGAATCGACGGAAGAGGTGCCGGCCCGACTGGCCGAGGCGATCCAGTACAGCCTCCTTGCTCCGGGCAAGCGGCTCCGGCCGCTTCTGGTGCTCATGGCGGCCCGGGCGTGTGGCGACGAGGTGGAACGGGCGATGCCGGCTGCCGCCGCGGTCGAGATGATCCATGCGTATTCCCTGATCCATGACGACCTGCCGGCGATGGACGACGACGATCTGCGACGAGGTCGACCGACCTGCCACAAGGCGTTCGACGAAGCGACCGCCATTCTCGCCGGCGATGCGTTGCTGACCCTGGCGTTCGAGACGGTTGCTCGGCTTCAGGTTCCTTCGGAGACGGTCGTTCGATGTGTTCGGCTGCTTGCCGAAGCGGCCGGTGTGTTGGGCATGGTGGGCGGACAAGCGGACGATATTTACGCCGAGCGTGGATTGGCCCCGGACGATTCCACGGCGACCGATCTGGAACGTTTGAAGGCGATCCATTATCGCAAGACGGGCGCGATCATTCGCGTGTCGCTCGAGCTGGGTGCGGTGGTTGCCGGAGCGACGCCGGATCAGATCGACGCGATGGAGCGTTATGGTCAGTCGCTCGGGATGGCTTTCCAGATCACCGACGATCTGTTGGATGTCTGTGGTGACGAAGCGAGGATCGGAAAACGGGTGGGTAAAGACGAAGCGGCGGGCAAGCTGACGTTTCCGGCGCTCCTCGGTGTGGAGCAGGCCAGGTCGGAGGCCGAGCGATTGGTGCAAGAGGCATCCGAAGCGGTTGCCCTGTTGGGCGAGCCGGCCGAGCCGCTGGTCTCGTTGGCGTTTTATGTTTTGAAAAGGGATCACTAGATGGACGAACTACTGTCAAAGATCAAATCCCCGGCGGACTTGCAAGGTTTGACCACGGCCCAACTGGAGCAGTTGGCCGGGGAGATGCGAGAAGCGCTTTGCCGTTTGGTGAGTCGGCGTAGTGCACACTTTGCCTCGAACCTCGGCGTGGTCGAGCTGGCGCTGGCGCTGCACTCGACGTTCGACTTCTCACACGATCGGCTCATCTGGGACACCGGCCATCAGATCTATCCCCACAAAATGCTTACCGGTCGCTATGACCAGTTCCACACGATCCGCAGTCTCGGCGGCTTGATGGGCTATCCCAACCCCAAGGAGAGTGAGTACGACCTTTTCATGACCGGTCATGCCGGGTGCAGTGTCTCGACATTGCTCGGGCTGCGTTGCGGCGACGATCTGGCGGAACAGGCCGAGGCTCGTCGGAAAGCGGCCGAGGAGGGGCGGCTCGACGAAGAACTGGCCAGGCAAGAGAAACGAAAAAAAGCGAAAAAACTTCCTGCACCGAACCGACATGCCGTTGCGGTGATTGGCGACGGGGCGTTTCCCTCCGGCGTTGTTTTCGAGGCGATGAACAACGCCGGTTGGTTGAAGAAAGAGTTGACGGTCGTGCTCAACGACAATCAGATGTCGATCTGTCCGCGTGTCGGGTCGATGGGCGATTATCTCGACCGTCTGCGTATGACCCCTTTCTACGCCGGGCTCAAAAACGAAGTCCAGCGAGTACTCCATTACACGCCGCTGATCGGCGAGCCGATCGAGAAGCTGTTGATGAACATGAAGGATTCGCTCAAGGCAGGCTTGCTCGGCGGTATGCTGTTCGAGCAGCTCAACTTCCGATACATCGGCCCGGTGGACGGGCACAATATCGGCCAGCTCCAAAAATATCTGGCGATGGCTCGCGAGTTCAAGTCGCCCGTCTTGTTGCATGTGGTGACCGAAAAGGGGCACGGTTTCGAGCCGGCCGAAGAGGATCCGACGTCGTTCCATGCTCCGGCTCCCTTCGAGCGAAACGGTGGGTTGGTCGAGTATGTGAAAACCAAGGAAAGTGGCAAGACCTATACCGAGGTGATGAGTGACGCACTGGATGCGGCGATGGAAAAGAACGAGAAGGTCGCCGTGATCACCGCCGCGATGTGCCAAGGGAACAAGCTGGAATCGATTCGTGAAAAGTATGAAGATCGGCTCTTCGACGTGGGGATTTGCGAGTCGCATGCGGTCGCCTTTGCCGCCGGGCTGGCGAAGACCGGGATGCGACCGGTCGTCGACATTTACAGCACGTTCATGCAACGATCCTACGACCAGATCTTCCAGGAAGTGGCCTTGCAGAACTTGCCCATCATGCTCGCGATGGATCGGGCAGGGCTCGTAGGCCCCGATGGGCCGACGCATCATGGTGTTTTCGATATTACCTATCTGCGACCGATGCCGAACCTGGTGATCATGTCTCCCGGCGATGCGGCCGATTTGACGGCGATGGTCGATTTCTCGTTGACGTGTGATTATCCGACGGCGGTTCGCTATCCGCGGTCCTCGGCCAAAACGCTTGACCGCGATATGCAGCCGATCGAGTTGGGTTGTGCCGAAATGCTTTGCGGTGGAAATGACGGGGTGCTGATCGCTTTCGGACCGCTGGTGGCCGACTGTCTCGAAGTGGCCGAGATGCTCAAAGAGGAAGACGGCTTGGAGATCGGCGTGATCAACGCCCGATTTGTCAAACCGCTCGATACCGAGACGATTCTGTCCGCGATCCGAGACGCTCGATTTGCGATCACGGTCGAAGAAGGACAGTTGATGGGCGGGTTCGGCTCGGCCGTCTTGGAAGCGGCCTCCGAGGCGGGCGTCGATACGTCTTGCTTCCGCCGACTCGGGATCCCCGACCGGTTCGTCACGCATGGTACCCGCGACGAGCTGCTCGCCGAGGTCGGCCTCAACCCGCCCGGCATCCTCGGTGCCTGTCGCGAGATGGCCGTTGAGGCGGCTTCTAAGTTGTAAAATGCTTTTAAGTCATTGAGCGCGATTGGTTTAGCGGTCGAATGGAATTCGACGCGTTGAAAAAGCCATGGACAAAAAACGTCGAATTCCATTCGACCGCTGAACATTTGAAATTATAAACCAAAAGGAGTTACAACCCATGGCAGAGAAAGTGATCATCATCGGAAGTGGACCGGCCGGGTGGGCTGCGGCGATTTATGCGGCGAGGGCATCACTCGAACCGGTGGTCTTTGAAGGGGCCATCACCGAGGAGAATCGCATGGCGGGCACGCTCCCTCTCGGCCAGCTCGCCTTGACGACCGAAGTGGAAAACTATCCCGGTTTTCCCGCCGGAAATATGGAGGCCTATCTCGACGAGGCGATGACCAAAGAGCAGCGGATGATGATGGCGCCTCACTCGGGCGAGGGCGTGAGCGGCTCGGAACTGGTCGAGCTGATGCGTCAGCAGGCGAAGAATTTCGGCACCCGCGTGGTTACCGATGATGTGACGGCCGTCGATTTCAGCTCGCGACCGTTTACGCTGACCGCCGGTGACGGGTCGACCCATCAGGCCGACGCGGTGATCGTCGCGACCGGTGCGCGGGCGAATTATCTCGGGTTGCCTTCCGAAGAACGTTTCAAGAACCATGGTGTCAGTGCGTGTGCGGTTTGTGACGGTGCGCTGCCTCGCTTTCGCAACAAGCCGCTGGCCGTGGTCGGCGGTGGCGACTCGGCCGTCGAAGAGGCGGATTACCTCAGCAAGTTCGCGTCGACGGTCTACATGATCCATCGCCGCGACGAACTGCGAGCCTCGAAAATCATGGCCCAGCGTGCGATGAAAAACCCCAAGATCGAGATCCTTTGGAACACGACCCTGTCCGAGGTGCTCGGGAACGACGACGAGGGCGTGACCGGGATCCGACTTGCCAGCACGGTTGGCGAGCCGGACGTCGAGAAGGAGGTTAGCGGTCTTTTTCTCGCGATCGGTCACACTCCGAACACGGCGTTTCTGGGGGATGCCCTCCAGTTGAACGATAAGGGCTACATCGTTTGGACCCGGCCGGGCCGCACGGAGACGAGCGTCGAGGGCGTTTTTGCCGCGGGGGACGTCGCGGACGACAACTATCGCCAGGCGATCACGGCTGCCGGTACGGGCTGCATGGCCGCGTTGGATGCCGAACGATGGTTGGCGACTCAGGAAGGGTGATGTCAAGCGTTGTTTCGGGTTGGACCCGGAATAGGGCACGCTTCGCGGCCCAATTCCGGCTTGATGATATGATTTTAAGTATCAGAAACTGAACACCAAAAATCGAAAAGGGGAGAACCATGTCCCACGCAAAATCAAAACGCGGTTTCACTCTGGTCGAGTTGTTGGTCGTTATCGGCATTATTTCGCTGCTCGCGGCGATCGCGATCCCTGCGATCCTGGCGTCGATCGAGCGGGCACGTTGTTTACAATGCACGAACAACCTCAAGGAGTTGAGCAAGGCGCTGAATGCTTATCAGGTTACCAAGAAACGATACCCTGGCTGGATCAATAAGGTCGGCAATAGGTCGGCGGGTTGGCCGGTGATGATCTTGGAAAATATCGATCGAGGGGATCTTTGGGACGAGTGGCGGTCTGAAGATACTGCCTCTGATCCTACTCCCGTTCAGGTTAACCTGTTTATTTGTCCCAGCTCGGGACTTAAACAAATCAAGCTCGGTATATGTTACGTGGCCAACTGTGGTCAACAAGACGCGGGCTTGGGTCTTCTGGGAGACGATATCCCGCCCGACTGGAAAGCGAACGGGGTTTGTTTCCGAGAGTATGATCCTGATGACAAACCTTTTATGAGAGTCCTTCCCGCGATCGAGGATGGTAAGCGGAGTACCTTGTTGCTCTCCGAAAACCTCCAGGCGGGCAACTGGAATGGCGACGGAACGCAGGGCGAGCGGCTCAACGGCATGATTTGGTGGCTTGGTGGTTCTACGCCCGCGACGTTGAGTACGGTAGAAACGAACCTGAAGGTCAACGCTGATCTCCAGGCCGATCGCGAGTCGGTGATCAGTAACATTGCCGATTACACGCACTCTCGCCCTTCGAGCTATCACCCGGGCGGGGTCAATGCGGCCTACTGCGACGGGCACGCCGATTTTATGAGCGACGGGATCGATTACCGTGTTTTTGCTCAACTGATGGCCGCCGATGATAGTAAAGCGATGTATGCAGGCATCAAGGACTATGATTTGTATAAGCATGGAGAGCTGGTCAATTTGCACGAGTGGTTGAAACCATCGTTTACCGAAGAAGACTTTTGAAAAATCGTTTTGCTGTGTCCCTTTATTGAACACTGAACACTGAACACTGAACACCGAACCAAGAAATCCTGAATGACCCGACAAACCCTTACGTTCCTGAGAAAACGCTTCGAAGAAGTAGGCATCGAACCGCAGAAGAAGCTTGGACAAAACTTTCTGATAGACTTGAACCTGATCGATGTCCTCTTCGACGCGGCCCAGATCGAGCCGACGGACGTGGTTCTCGAAGTCGGGACCGGGACCGGTTCGCTGACCGCTCGGATGGCACCCGCCGCGGCACAGGTGATCACCGTCGAGTTGGACCCGGCGATGCACGCACTGGCGTCCGAGGAGTTGGAAAAGCATGACAATGTCTTGATGCTGCATCACGATATTCTGAAGAACAAGAATCGGCTCAATCCGCTGGTGACCGAGGCGATCGACGAGGCGGTCGCCGCCGAGCCGGGACGGGTGTACAAGCTGGCGGCCAATCTGCCGT
>JASFHG010000004.1:0-20607 GCA_050123355.1 Planctomycetia bacterium | reverse complement strand
AAGAGTTGGAAGACCACGTTTACACCAAGGTCGAAGAGCTCGAAAAAGAGGGCGTGCCGCGAGAGGATGCGATTTTTCAAGCGATCGACACACAGGGTCGCCCGGACGTAGTAGGCTATGGGCTGCGCAAATTCCGCTGGATCGACGTAAGGTCCAAGGGAACGGCTCGCGGTTTTATTGCGGTTGGTCCCCGAGCGGTCGGCGTTTTTGCCTTCGGCGGCGTGACAATGGGTGTTTTCGCGTTTGGCGGAGTCAGCCTGGGAGTCTTCGGTATGGGAGGGCTGGTCTTATCGCTCTTATTGGGCTGGGGCGGTTGTGTCGTTTCTTTATTCAGTGCCTATGGCGGTGTGGCATTGGGGGCCCTTGCCTTTGGAGGCCTTGCTGTTGGCATATACGTTACGGGAGGAACCGCATTAGGGCTCTATGCGAAGGGAGCATCAGGCACGACTTGGAGCCTTTATTCATTCGATGCGGCCCCTGATTGGATTCAATCCATGTTCAAGACAATAATGAACGGTTCTTTTTTTGCCACAATGAGCATCATACTCGTGGTAGTATGGTTTGTGATTTTCGGCTTCATGATGTACATGATGAACAAAGAGCGTCGCCGTATCTACCGGGCCGACCCACAGCTACTGGACTTTTGAATCGGCCCGGGCTTCATCGAAAAAAAGCAAAACGTTCAGTCGTCCTTCTTTTTTTCCGGCGGCGGAGTAACCTCGATAGAGCCATCTGCCGAATACGAGATGACTTCCTTTCCGTTGGCGGTCAGGAATGCACGTAGGAAATCAGAGGTGGGCTTGAGGGCATTGATTTGAACCGAGCCATCGCACATCAGGTAACCGAAACGGCCCTTGCGAAAACAAATATTTTTGGCAAGATCCTTCGTCTGGAAAAGCTGATCGAACGAAAGATCGGTCGGCTCCATCCAGCAGACACTTTGGGTTCGCTCGACCATCATGATCGTATTGCTCGTACCGTCGCGAATTTTGTGGATGGGAAGCCCCTTGCCGTCCGCGGGAAACACCGTTTGAGGGCCGACAACGACCGAGTATCGCGTGTGGCCGGGCGGTAGATTTTTGTCATTCTGATACACTTTGATAAATGCGTTGTGAAACTGCTTGTTATGCTCACTATCCCACGGCTCATCGAGTCGAATTTTTTGATAGAGTTTCCCCTCTTCGAGATAAGGGAGGAGCAAAACCCGCCAGCTATGGAGCGGCTTCCCGTTTTTATCCACGGTGTAGGGGGGCGGAAAATGCTTGTGCGCATCATGGTAATTGAACATCGCCAGCCCGATTATCCTCATGCTATTGAGACGATGGTTCTTTTGACGGTGCTCGATAAACACATTTTTTTGCGAGTATACTTTTAGCGTCTTCGCGACAAATTGATCGAAGTCTTCCATCGTTTTGCCTTCCTTTAAAGCCAACAGCTTCAAGGCGGGCTCGAAAGCGAGTTTCAAGGCCGGATATTCGAGAGGAAATTGGCTCCGGACTTGATCGCCGGCGACCTTGGGGGCGACAAGATTCCGGAATGATACCCAAAAGGCCAAACCGATCGGATCCTTCTTCACTTCGGGAGCAAGCCAAATTTTATAGGCATCATCGACCAGATAAACGAGCATCTTCCGGCAGGCCTCGGCGGCGGCCGGGGACTCGGACTGGACGGTCAGATCGATCGTCGCCGGTTTTTTCTGATGCACCGTCAGCGCGGCCCATTGAACTCCCTCTTCGGTAATTTTACCGACATCGAATTTCTTACTCGGTTTGAGCATTTTGAGCGTCTCGATGGCATACTTGGGCAGCCCGACCGCGACACAAACGGGGCTATCGGCTCCCCGTTGCAAGGCGGCCTCCAAGTCCGGCCGTGACTTTGCCGGCCAAAGGTCCGAGAACAACTCGACCGTCACCTTGGAGCCAGAACCAAAAGACCCTAAAGGAAGTTTAGCAAAAATATAATCCGTCTTGCCATGTGTACCGGACGAGATAACGTTGGGATGGATCGCCTCGCTTAAAATACCGAGAAGAATCTTTGGAGGAAACGATTTATTCTTTCCGAGTTTTAACATATCCTCCTCGGAAAGGCCCATTACCTTTCCCAGCTCGACGACCGAAACGTCGGCATGCTCGAAGCAGATCACGAAGGCCATCTCGGTCGGATCGAAGTGGCAGCCCGAGACGACACAGTACAACGGCTTCCCGCCCGTGACGGTCTTCAGCACTCCGGGAAGATCCGCCTTTTCGGGAAATTTCAACGTTTTAGACAAATCCTTGAGCGTTTGTTCCAGCCGGATCGATTCCAGGCCGGGATAGTTTTTGATCGCTTTTTCGACCGCCTCCAGATCCAGCTTGGCCGGGTCCAGTTTGATGATCGCGAAGGTCGACTCGTTCACGAACGGTGCGTAAGGAGCCGGTTCTTCTGCCGCCACGGTCGGTATGGCTATAAGGCACACAAACAGGGCTAAGATATATGATCTCATGGTTATGGTTCCTTTTTTGTTGTTAGCGTGAAAAATTTATCCGCTGCTTGCCTCCACATTAGTGAAATGTGTCAAAAATTCATAATCCCGAACGCCCCGCGTTTTCAAACGCGGGAACAAGCGGCAAATGCATCTGCCACCGCGAACAAAACAATTCGTGTTATTTTTTAACAATCGGTTTCATCTCGATAATAAGCCGACGATGATATCCAGGAGAGCCGGGCGCGTCGAGGATCGCCTTGCCATTTTCGAGCCGGTACGGAAAATGCTTGCCGGTAAACGGATTCTTCTGGGCCGGCGGATAGATACCCTCCAGCGACTCGGGCAGTTTCCCGTCATGGTGATAGGCGTAAATCCGTAACGCTTCCACGGTTTGGCTGATATTGAAATTCTGCTGTTGGCGAATGACCGCATTATTGTAGGCTAAAAATGCACATGTGAGTCTATAGGGCAAAATGCCGGCAAGTCCGATTTGTTGCATCCGTTTTTGATAGGCCTGTGTCGTAGTGTCATATAAGGCATGAGCTTGATCGGGGGGAAGAGGCATTATCTTTGAGTTCACATCGAACAGATCTTCAAAGGCAAGACTGGTTACCATCGCCACAACACGAATCGACGGAAACGACTCCACCTTCCGGCGGCTTAGACCCACTTCCTCAATCAAATAACGCTTTGCCTTGGGATAGGCCGCGACGACATAGCCGGCAAAAGCTGCCTGGGAACGAGCCTCGATGTCCCGAAGCTCCGATTGATGACTTCCACATTCCATCAGCAAAACATTGGTAAGATGTTTGACCACTTCTTCCGCATAGATCGGCCAAAACTCGTCGAGAAACGTGGCGTTCGGATCGCATAGCTTTTGGTGATAAGGAAAATAGGCGGAGCAATTACGTTTTTCTGAAGAGACAGCATATTGAACGTCGCACATCGAACGCGGCATGGCCGCCAGAGCCCAATAAAGACTCGGACAGTCCGGTCTTTGGATAAGGTAAAGCAAATTTTCGTCCGTTATGCCACCGATGGAGATCCCAACAAGCTGGCTGACGATGAAAAGATCCTGTCCCAAATGCATCGACATCATATATTGCTGTCGCAGGATCTGGATCGCATCGTCAATTCGCCCCTCGCGGATAGCCACCTTGCAACGGATCGACTGCCAGCGAGCAATCGCACGCATGCTTTGAATCTCGGGCAACATATAACTGAACGGATCTTTTTTCTCAAAAACGTTCCGGTGTCCAAAGTCGGCCGAACTACACTTTTCCGCCTCTCTCATCTCCCGCGACTGGAAACTGAGCCATCCGAGCACTTCCTTGACGTCTTCCATCGGCAACTCGTCGGGCGACAAATCGAACCAATTATAGAGGCACTTCCTCCGCTCCTTCGGATCTTCGCTATCCCTATACTTCTCCGTCTCCTCGTATTTCTTATTCAATGCTTCTCGAGTACCGGACTGTTCAAAAAAACCGCCCGCCTTCAAATAAAAAATATTCGCATTCTGGTCCACACGATAGGCCGGGTCGGTCAAGAGCCGATACTTCATTGCCGGCACCGGCTCCGGAGCCGGATAAAGCGTGAGGTGCCCCACATAGAGCTGAGTACCGTTGACATCTTTGCCCTCCACTCTCTTGTAAATATCGGCGTGAACCACCGTCGTGCAAAGCAGCCATCCGGCCAGCACCAAAAGCAATCGTTTAGGATTCATGACAGTTCCTCGCTTTTATGGATAGGATTTATTTCATTAAATAACCATTTCGGAAGGCACAAAAAATTTTCAACAGGGAGAACACGGAGGATAAATAAAATCTTGGCAATAACCCATAAACATAAAACCTCTTCTAAGAAACATTTTTGAATTTCTCTGTGGTCTCTGTGTCCTCCCTGTACAATTTTTGCATTTGGTATTTCGTAGTTATTTTCCTTTTTTCTCTTCGTGTCCTTCGTGAGCTTCGTGGTTGCTTTTCTCCCTCGTGAGAATTGCTATTCAAAACTACGAAACTTGCTCCAAGAGCTCTTCGAAAAGTTCTTGCCGTGTCTTGGGAGATGCCGATTCGTCAGGCCCCGTCGTCGGACACGTCGCCTCGGGTTCGTCTTCATGAGAAAACGAAGGGCCCGTCTTGTAACACGCACGCTGCTTGGAAGAAACAACGTAAGACATCGCATAGAGCGGTTTGTCATCATGCCCGTTCGGGCCGAGCAGCCGAGTGAGCCAGCGGTTCAAGTCGCCGCTCCAGGCAGGCTGTTCATTTTTACAGAGAATATCCGATCCGGCTGACGAGGGTACGTCGCTTGGCGACGGACTGACCGACGGAAGCGAGTCAGGCTCGACCGGCCGATCCTGCCGGACCAACTGCGCACGCACATCCTCCAACTCACTCTGAACCTCTTGCAACGAACCGCTCGTGTAGAGATACATGATCAAGACACCGATCGCCAGCCCGGAGGCCCAAATTCCGGCAAACGTCGCCCAGCGGCAAAAACATCGCTTGCGACGCACCTGCTGAACCTGCCGCCGCAGATCGGCCACCCCCTCCGGCTCGGCCGCCTTGCGAAGCAGCGTCTCCACATCCAACTCCGGCCGGCGAAGTTGAACCTCGGCCAACAGTTCTTCAATTTGCAATTCGTTTCGGTTCATGATATCACTCTCCAACAAAATTTAACTCTCGATCGCCTCTTGCAACAGGCAAAGCGCTCGTTGATATTCGCGATGGGCCTTGCTCGACGAACAACCGACGATCGGACCGATCTGCTTGAACGTCAGCTTCCCCCACAGATGCATCACGACGATCTCTCGCAATTCGTCGTCGAGGGTCTCCAACTTTTGCATCAACCGCTCGATCTGCTCGCGTCGGGCCAGATCCTCGACGTGCCACGGGGGCAATTCATTCGCGCGAGCTTGGGCCTTACAATTTTCATGACGCACGCGACGCCCTTCCGTCCGCGCTCGAAACAGTGCCAAGCGGCGTAGCGTGCCATAGAGCCAGGCAAGTGGATCGTCGGGTGGCGGGCTTTTTCTCAGCAGCGAGATCAGCGCATCCTGCAACAGATCGTCACATTCGCTCCCGGCCCAACTCGGCCCGAGCTGGCGGGCATAATAACCCAACGCGGCTCCATGCCGATCAACCAGTTCGCCAAGTTTCTCTCTATTCCACCCCATCTAAATTTAATCCATCTGATGAGATCCCCGTTGCATCCACTCCACCCCTGCCTCCTATTATCTGTTGCCGCCCGTCCGGACACATCCCACGAAAAGCGATTTTTGGGAGAAAATGAAGGCATAAAAAGAGTCACCCCACGCCCGCCCGCTCATCCAGGGGGAATTCGCCAGAACAAACTACCATTTTAGATAAGCATTTTAGCCGCCGAGCTTGTTCGGCGCTTTTAGCCGACGGGCCTGCCCGTCGTTCTGGAAAAACATTACGGCTACAAAAGCGACGGGCAGGCCCGTCGGCTAAATAACTCTCTCAAAATCTTCCATGCTAAAATTACTCCCTACTTCGGCACGACAAACTCCGGCAGCTTCTTCTTCACCTCGCGATAATACGCGTCGATCCGGTCGCCTTGTCCGAGTTCGCGAAGACGCTTGGTCAGAGTGAGAGTCGATGGGTCGTAAGGCGAGCAGTCGGCCAAACGTTGCCAGTATCGCATCACGATCTCAAGATCGTTCTGCTCGATCGCTTTGTCGATAATTTTTTCGACAAGGCAAGAGTTACACTTCTCCAACGAACCGCCCGTTTTCGAAAGCATTTCTTTGACATTTTCGAGATCACCCGCCTCGACATAGGCATTGAGCAAAGCATGCGTCGCCCATTGCCGTACTTGCTCGTCCGTATCCTTGTCCTCTATCTCACGGCGCAGCCACTGGATCGCTTGTTGCGTTTCGGATGCCCTGAATTCCAAAACAATACCACCAAAGCCGTAAATCTTGGCCGGGTCTTCTTGGGTGATCTTTTCCAACCTTTGAAAAAAATGCCGGCATCGCTCCTCGTGGGCCTCGGTTTCTTCTTTCGAGAGTTCGGTTTTGGGCTTCTCGGCATCACCATAGACTTTTCTCGCAAGCCGGCGAAACACCCAGGTTCGATTTTGTTGGCAAGCCGGGCCTTTCAACCATCGCCACAATTCCTCATCCTCCTCGGGCCGTTCTGCCAGTTCGATAAGCCGTGTAGCGGCCCGCTCGGCCGACGGGGCATCTGGCGGAGCGGTTCGGAGTTCCTTGTGCAGGAGGTCGATCGCATCTTGCGTTCGGTGGTTTTTCTCGAGAAACATCGAGTAGCCACCGAGAACCGCTTCCCGAACCGACGACACCCCTGGCAAGAGAAACCGAAAAGGCCGCGAGGAGGGCTTTGCCACTTCAAGCCCTTTTTGATAGGCATGTTCCGCCTCCTCACGCTGGTTTTCTTCCGAGAAAAACCCTGCTCTTCTCAGCCAGTATCGCGGATCTTTTTTGCAAGACGCTTCTTCCGCGAGCAGCCTGGCTTTGATTTTTTCAGGAGCCGCCATCTCCGGAGCAACCTGTTCCGGACGCAGGGTCAGAATCCCCGACAACATGAACCACTCCCGCTCGCCCGAGGAAACGTCGCTTTGCAAATCAGGCCACAACAAAAAGAGATGGTTTTTCCAGGCGATCTCGAACGCTTCCCGAGCGAAATCGCGAGCGCGAGACGCCTCCCCTTGCACGGCCAGATACTTGCTCAATTCATACCGGATATGAAATTGATACCGCTGCCGAACGACTTCCGTCACTTCACAACCGACAAAACTTTCAGGCGAGTACATGCTGCTGTAATGAAGCATATAAGGAGAGTACAAACCAAGGAAGTCGACGAACTCCCCGTCTTGCAATGGCGTGTCGATCGCGTGTTCGAGCAGTTTGATCGTCTTCGCAGACTCCACGTAAGGCGCAAGCAGCCCTGCGACCATGTAGGCGTCCGTACTCCTCTGCGGCCGGAAAACGTCGGCGATCCGGTTGAGGTCTTCCGGGATTTTGCAAATACCTTGATTACGCAGTTTATACCAAACGTTCATATAGTCGATGATCTTCGACGGGTCGGTCGGATGCTTCCGGATCGCCTGCTCCAATTGGCTCATCAAAAACGCAAACTTTTTATCCTGGCCTGTCGTTTTCAAGTGCCTCGCTTCCAAGAAGAGCCAAAAGAGCTCGGGGCGACGTTTTTTCTTTTCCAGCCAATAGAGCCAAGTCTGCCGGAAGGTGTTGACACGAACGAAGCCGGTCGGTGTTTCATAGCGGGAAATGTGGTCGCGGTCAAAACCGTCGAGCCCCCAAGACGGCCACGGGTGGCCGGCCGCACGTCGCCGCATCTGCTCCAACCACTGCGTGATCCGGGCATCGGACCATCCTTCTCGACTCAGGTGCTTCAGCAGCTCGTAACCATAGCCCGGATTTCGTTCCGGAAAGGTTTCGAGGAGAGCCAAGGCAGTTTTCCAACCTGTACCACCATACATGATACCCCAACACATACTATGCAAAAGGCCTTGAATCTGAGCCTGTATTTTATAATCCTCCATCGTATCGAACCGCAAGGGAGGAAAAAATTTCTTTAGCTGCCGGACCGCCTTCGCCGCCTGATGATCGAGACGCAAACGCAAGGCCAGATCGATCTTGATCAAGGCCGATTTCAGATCCTCGGGCTCTTGATCTCGCAGCTCGACCATCCAGTCCGCCAGATTCCGTTCGCCCGAGATAAGCTGCGTCTCGACTTCCGCTTTGATCTCATGCCACGACGGCACCTCCTCCACGACAGATACCTCCTTCACGGCCGACACCGTCCGAACCTCCGGCGGCTCGGTCGAACAAGCGATCAGCAACAAAACAATCAGGGGCAGAGGCAGGTATTTCATAAATTATCCGTAAGCCTCGTCTATCGTAGGTCAGGGCTTGCCCTGACTGAGTGAAAGGACGACGGCATGAATGCCCACTAGGTACTCGACTACGATTCGCTGCTCCTTGTCGACTCAATTTTTTTGATCGGTTTGCTCTTCTTTGTCGGTTCGGGCTTGGAAGATGTCGGCTTCGGCTCGACCGGCTGTTCTTCCTTCTTGGACCGTGCGTCCTTCTTTGCCGACTTGGGAAGGATGTCGACGATGGTGATCGTTTTGTTATCGTACCCGACATACTTTACGGACGCTTTCGGCGGATCGTCGAAATCCTCCTTCTTAAAGCCATACACCCGGACCTCGACGTAACCATGCCCTTGGACGCAGAGAAAAGAGGGGGATGCCGCTTTCCCGATTTTCAGATCGACATCGCACTCTGGGCTGATCGTGGACTGAACGCTTCTGAAACCGGTCTCGTCCGTCGCGCTGACCTTCATGCAATTGAGTTGGATCGGTCGCTGGCCCTTCGCCTTGACCGAAATCCACGTCTGTATCCCTTCGCCCGAGCTCCAATACACTCGGACCGTATGGGTAAGTTTCGGCTCCTTGCCCGGCGGGAAAGGGCTGCCGCCCGGATAAGGGGCAACCTGCGATGTCTTTTGTGCAAACGTAAAACCACCGATCGCAAGAAGAATGAGCAAAGTATAGATCGTTTTCATCGGAAAATCTCCAGGCTAAGTGACACAATGTTAGCCGTCGAACTATGCCCGACAACTAAACGAAAAATCCCTTCGCAACAACGGCAGTATAATACAACATCACGCAAATAAAAAGCGAAATCTGATGGCTTGTTACAAGCGTGTTACATCTTGAAAAATACATAAAAAGCAAGTCTCTGTCAGGGCAAGCCCTGACCTACAACAAAAAAGCCGGCGTCCGAATTTGCTCGGACACCGGCTTGGTAGGTTATTGTAGGGTGCGTCAAGACGCACCGAAAATTACTAACGGCTTACTTGCAGCAGCAACCTTCTTTGCCGCAGCACTTCGCTTGCTTCTCGGCGATCGCGACTTGGGCGGCGGCCAGACGGGCTACCGGGACGCGGAGCGGGGAGCAGCTGACGTATTGAAGACCGATCTCGTGGCAGAACGCAACGCTCGCCGGATCGCCACCGTGCTCGCCACAGATGCCGAGCTTGATGTCGGGGCGGGTGCTCTTTCCACCTTCGACCGCGATCTTCATCAACTTGCCAATGCCAACGGTGTCCAGCGTCTGGAACGGGTCGGCGGGAAAGATGTCCTTCTCTTGGTAATCGTTGACAAATCCGCCGTAATCGTCACGGCTGATGCCCATCCCGGTTTGCGTCAGGTCGTTCGTGCCGAAGCTGAAGAACTCGGCGCCCGTGGCGACCTCGTCGGCGGTCAGGGCCGCACGCGGGATCTCGATCATCGTGCCGACCATGTAGTCGACCGTGGTCGCTTGCTCCTTGAAGACGGTCGAAGCCGTTTCGCGGATGACCTTTTCCTGATCCTTGAATTCCTTGATCGAACCGATCAGCGGAACCATGATCTCGGGGTGAACGTCGATGCCTTCTTGCATGACCAGACAGGCCGCTTCGCAGATGGCTCGGGCTTGCATCCGGGTGATTTCCGGATAGACGATGCCCAGACGGCAACCGCGGTGACCGAGCATCGGGTTCGATTCGGCCAACTCTTCGACGCGGTCGGTGACTTCCTTCGTCTTGATGCCGAGCTTCTTGGCCAGTTCGGCCTGCTCTTCGGCTTCGTGCGGGAGGAACTCGTGCAGCGGCGGATCGAGCAGTCGGACCGTGACCGGGCGACCGTCCATTTCGCGGAACAGACCGGCGAAGTCGTCGCGTTGGTACGGGAGCAACTTCTCGAGCGCCTTTTCGCGATCGGCCGTGTTGTCGGCGAGGATCATCGCACGGAAATCGTCGATATGATCGAAGAACATGTGCTCGGTTCGGCACAGGCCGATACCCTGGGCACCAAGCTGAACCGCTTGCTTCGCTTCACGCGGCTGGTCGGCGTTGGTCCGGACCAAGAGCTTGCGATAGCGATCGGCCCAGCTCATGAGCTGTTGGAATCGCTGATAGACCGGGGCCTGCTTCGGATCGGCACCGTCGCAGAGAACCTGGAGCACTTCGCTCGCACTGGTCGGCATCTTCGCGTCGAAGACTTCGCCACTGAAGCCGTCGATCGAGATGTAATCGCCTTCCTTGAGGACCTTTTTGCCAACGGTCATCGTACCGGCTTTGTAGTCGATCTCGAGATCCGAGCAACCGCAGACACACGCCTTGCCCATCTGGCGAGAGACGAGTGCCGCGTGGCTGGCCGCACCACCGAACGCGGTGAGGATACCCTTGGCGACCTTCATACCGCGGAGGTCTTCGGGGGTCGTTTCGCGACGAACCAAGATGATCTCGGCCGACGGATCGGCTTGATACTTGGCTTCGGCATCATCCGGCTGGAAAACGATCTGGCCGGTCGCCGCACCGGGACCGGCGTTGATACCGCTGGTCAAAGGCTTGACGTCGCCCTTCTCCCCGGCGAAAACCGGCTGCAGAAGCTGCGTGATCGAGTCGGCCGGGACACGGCGAGGATTCAACGCTTCCTCGGGCGTGATGAGCCCTTCGTTGACCATGTCGACCGCGGCACGGACGGCCGCGAAACCGGTCCGCTTCGCGTTACGAGTCTGGAGCAACCAGAGTTGGCCCTTCTCGATCGTGAATTCGATGTCCTGAATATCGCGGTAGTGATTCTCCAGGGTGTTGGCAACTTTCAGGAGTTGCTTGTAGATTTCGGGCATGTCGCCTTCCATCTCGGTTTCGATCTTCTTCGTCACGCGGATACCGGCAACCACGTCTTCGCCCTGGGCGTTGATCAGGTAGTCGCCGTTGACGCCGGGCGTACCGAGGGCACCGTCGCGAGTCAGGGCCACGCCCGTCGCACAGTCGTCACCCAAGTTACCAAACGCCATCGCCTGCACGTTGACCGCGGTTCCCCATTCGTGCGGGATACCGTAGGTACGACGATAAACGATCGCTCGGTCGTTCATCCAGCTACCGAAGACCGCGCCGATCGCTCCCCAAAGCTGATCCATCGGGGACTCGGGGAAGTCGTGACCGGTCTGCTTCTTGACGGCCGCCTTGAACTCGGTGACGAGCTCTTTCAACTGGGCGGCAGTCAGGTCGCTGTCGAGCTTCACGCCGGCCGCTTCCTTCTTCTTTTCGAGAATCTCTTCAAACGGGTCGATGTCCTGCTTGCTCTCGGGCTTCATTTCGAGAACGACGTCACCGTACATCTGAACGAATCGGCGATAGCAGTCCCAAGCGAATCGCTCGTCGCCCGCCTTCTTTGCCAACGCGGCAACGGTCGTGTCGTTCAGGCCGATATTCAAGACCGTGTCCATCATACCGGGCATCGATTCGCGGGCACCCGATCGGCAGGAGACCAGCAACGGGTCGGTCGTGTCGCCGAACTTCTTGCCCATCTCTTCTTCCATCTTGGCCAACGCAGCGTTGACCTGACCTTCGGTCTCGGGAGCGTAGGTCTCGCCGTTTTCATAGTAGTACGTGCACTCTTCCGTGGAGATCGTGAAGCCGGGGGGGACCGGCAGACCGATTCGGCTCATTTCGGCCAGGTTTGCACCCTTACCGCCGAGCAGGTTCTTCTGAGTCGCGTCGCCATCTGTCCCTTGTGGCCCAAAACTATAAACGTATTTTGCCATGTTTCTCTTTTACCTCTTTGGTGAATTCACCAACAAAAAATTGAAAGTTACCTAGGTTTCAGTTCAATGATATTAAAAAACAAGTCTATGCTCGTATTTTCCCCTTCATCTCGACATATGCCGCTTTTCCCAAACGGTGCGGCAGCACCGATCCAAAAAAGTCTATGCTCGTATTTTCCCCTTCATCTCGACATATGCCGCTTTTCCCAAACGGTGCGGCAGCACCGATCCAAAAGCTCCCCAGGGAACTTTTCCCCGGAAAATTAAACCGTTCAATTTACCCGTCAAAGGGTCAAACCGTCAAGGAGCCCCTATAATCGGCAAACTTGCCCTTGTTTTCCCACAAAAAACCAACGTCACCCCCAAGATTAGCGGCCCAACTTGCTCTACCAAGCCGGTTCTCTGCGTAGCAGCAGCGCCGGATCCGAAATAAAACGACGCCTCAATTCCGGCTTGCCACCTCTATTGACACCCAAAAACTGTAAGTGTACACTTACAAATAAGAAACGAGGATGCCATGTCCAAACCGAGCAAAAAAGAACAACGTCAAAGCGAACTCCTGCCGCATATCGTCTCGGCCTTCGTCGAAAAAGGGTACCAAAACACCACGACCGCCGAACTGGCGCGGCGCTGCCAGGTCCAGGAGACGATCCTGTACCGCCTGTGGCCCGACAAGAAAAGCATGTTCACCCACGCCATCGATTACGTGGGTACCAACACGGTCCGCATCTGGCGAGAGGCACTCAAGAGTCTTCCGCTAGGGAAAAATTCGATCCAAACCTTCCTGGAATACGAGTCGAACCACCTGGGCGAGTTCGGCAACTATCGGATCATCTTCTCCGCGCTGAGCGAGACGGACGACCCCCAGATCAAAGAAGCGCTCCAGCGCATGTACTGGCAGATCCATACCTTCCTGGTCGAGCTCCTCGTGGACCAAGGAGAAGCACCGGCCGGCAACTCCATCTCGATCGACAACCTGGCCTGGTCGCTGATGGGCCTCGGCACCATGGCCACCATCCTGAAGGAGCTGGGGATCCTTTCCGACTCCCAAAAACAACATTTATTATCCGAAGTCGGTAGCAAGACGCTTTTAAAAAACGATAGTTAGCACTTACAAATCATCAAAAAAGGAGAAAGCAATGCGAGTCAAACAAGCAGCGGTTGCAGGCCTGATCGTGGCCATCATCGTGGGATTTATGGGCAGTTTCGGGGCAAAAGGGCTCCTGGCCGCCGAAAAAGAGTCAACCGCCAAGCCCCAGGGACCCAAAATTCGGGTCGGAGTCTACGAGAATCGGGCCATCGCCTGTGCCTATGCGCCGTCGAAGTTCAACCCGTCCGCCGAAAAGATGAAGGAGTACAAAAAAGCGGAGGCCGCCGGAGACAAAAAACGGTGCGCCGAACTGAAAGCGTGGGGCAAGGAGCACCAGCGCCAGCTCCACCGCCAGGGCTTCTGCGCCATGCCGGTCGACGACCTGCTGGCCCATGTGAAAGACGGCCTGGCAAAACTCGCCGAAAAAGAAAACCTCGACCTGATCGTCTGGCGTTACGACTACAAATCGGAAAACGTCGAGATCATCGACATCACCGACCAGATCGTCGAACTATACGACCCAACGGAAAAAACCAAACGCACCATCAAAGAGCTTCTAAAGCACCCGCCATTTCCTCTGGACGTCATCGAAAAACACGGACACAATCACTAAAGCAACAGTCTATACTCCATATCAACCAAGCCGATTCTCTGCGCAGCAGAGAATCGGATCCGGAGCCCCACTCTGCAACAAAGCCCTTCACCAAGGTGCGTCTCGACGCACCCTACTTCTCCGGTGGCGAAGCGGCAAGCAGGATGGCGATCCAGCGGGTTTCTTCAAAGCGGTCGAGCGTGATTTTAGCCATCATGGTCAGGGGGACCGACAGGATCATGCCGACCGGGCCGAGGACCCAGCCCCAGAAAATAAGGGAGAGGAACACGACCAGCGTCGACAGCCCCAGCCCTTGGCCCATCATCCGCGGCTCCAAAACGTTGCCGATCAGGCCGTTGATCACCAGATAGCTAAGCGCGACATAGAGCGCGGACATCGGCCCGAGTTGGACCAGGGCGAGCAGGACGGCCGGGATCGCGGCAAGGATCGAGCCGATGTTCGGCACGAAATTGCAGAAGAACGCCAAAAGGCCCCAAAGGACCGGGAAATCGACCCCAAGCATCCAGAGGCAGCCCGTGATCAGCACGGCCGTCAGCAGGCTGACTTTGGTTTTGATCGTCAGATAGTTTCGGATATCGGTAAGAATTTGCCGTACCCGGTCCCCGTCCAGATTCGTGAAACCCGGCATCGCCTGAAACTTCGCCGGGAGAACCGAGGCCTCGACGAGAATGAACACGAAAATCAGCAGGATCAGAACCAGGTTACTCGACAGGCTCCCCAGCGTTCCCAAGGCAAATCGCGCCAAGTTGACCAGCAGTTTGGGATCGAACCCATCCGGTTTTAAATATTTGTTTACATCGATCTCGTGCTCTTTGAGCCACTCGACATTTCCCAGCCACTGGACCAACTGATCTTGTTGGGCAATAAGCTTTTCCTGGTACGTACCCAACTCGCCGGCAAATTGGCTCATCGAACTTGCCGTCAGCAAGAGGACCAGCAGCACGACCAGAATGCCGCCGCCGATCACGATAAGCAGTGCCAACCAGTTGGGCACCCGTTTCCGCTGGAGCCACGCCAGCGGCGGATAGCAGATAATGGCAAAAAACGCCGCCAAAAGAAACGGCGTAACAATATCCTGCGCCACCCGCAGCCCGGCGATCACAACAACAAACGCCGCCAATGTGATCATAATCCGACCGAAAGGCCGTTTACTCGTCGAACCATCGTTATCTGTCACGATAAGCGCTCCTGTCTATCGTACCATCGATCCTTGGAGCATGTCAGTATACTATTTTTTCGAGAGGAGTAAAGACGAGGGCTACCCTTCTTGCTGTTCAGGAATCGGGTCGAGCATCGCAATTTCTTCTTCATTTCCCCCCTCTTCTCCCACATCATGATCCGCCAACAACATCATTACAACTATGCCGATCAAAACCAAAAAACCGAACAGCGACCAAAAAGCCCACAGACACCACCAAGGGCTTCTTTTCTTAGCCTTGGCAAAATAGGCAAAACTAACAGTCAGCAAGATACCGCCCACAATAAACGCGAAGATTGATACAAGAAACAAGGGAATCTGCTGTGAAGGCAAAAACTGTGGGCACCCTCTTGCTTCGGTGAGTATATCCGTTCCTTTCACATTACCTATGGTATGCAATATCGCTCCAGGAGCTCCCGTAAGGATACCGATATTTTTATACTTCTTGATCATGGGATTTTTTTGGTAGAAGGCTTACCTTTTGGATCTAATCGGTAGCCCTTAACAAAATTTTTTCAAAAATGATAAAACATTACCGTTTATTTACCGGAGCAGAGCTAAATCGTCAAGGTTTGGACCATAAATAGAAAGCCTTTACGTAATTTGCTCTTCGACCGAGGAGTATTGACTTCTTTGGGGGGGTAAGTAGAATGACGGAGTCATGGAAATATGGAGATATATAGTCTCCCGTTTAGCCGTCGGACATCGTCCGACGTGTTTTGACGTTGCGAAAACGCGCCGAACGATGTTCGGCGGCTAAACTTGTGCTGAAAAACGAAATTTAGGACATCGAGAAAGAAACGGTTCACGGCGAATGAAAATCGGACTTGTTGGATATCAAGGATCGGGGAAAAGTACGCTCTTTCAATGGCTGACGGGCGCGGAGCCTGATCCGGCGTTGGCGCATGTGGGTCAGACGGCGATGGCCGAGGTGCCCGACTCGCGATTCGAGCCGCTGATCGAGATCTATCACCCGAAAAAGATCACCAAGGCGGCGATCGAACTACTCGACACGCCCGGGCTGGCACGCGACCATCAAGGGAACGCGTCGAAGATGGGCGTGCTGCGCGAGGCGGACTGTCTCGTGCTGGTCGTGGCGGCCTACGACGGCTCGGACCCGGCGGCCGACTTGGCCTCGTTCGACGAGGATCTGCTCCTGGCCGACATGGAGATCGTCTCGAACCGGCTCGCCAAAGTCAAAGAGCCCTCGAAAAAGTGTATCCCCAGGGCCGAGCAAGAGAAGATCGACCACGAGCGCGACACGCTTCAGACGGTCCTCGACGCGATGGAGGCAGGCAACCCGTTGCGTCAGGCAGACATGACCGACGAGCAGCTTCGCGTCACCAGTTCGTTCCGGCTCCTCTCGGAAAAGCCGCGTATCGCGATCATCAACACGGCCGACGACGAGGAGGATCCCGAGCGGTTCGCCACGTTGAGCACCGAGCGGATGGAGGTCATCGCCATGCCCGTCGGGCTGGAAGTCGAGCTCTCGAAGATGTCGCCCGAAGATCGGGCCGAGTTCGAGGAAGAGATGGGCGTCGGCGGCTCCGACCGCGACGGGCTGGTGCGACGCCTGATGGAAACGGCCGGCTACATGGTCTTCTTCACCGCCGGCGAAAAGGAGGTCCGAACCTGGCTCTTGCCGCAGGGAAGCACCGCCCTGGAAGCGGCCGACGGCATCCACTCGGACCTGGCCCGAGGCTTCATCCGCGCCGAGACGATGACCTGCTCGGACCTGATCCGCCTGGGCAGCGAGCGCGACGTCAAAGCGGCCGGCCTGGTCCGCCAAGAGCCGAAAGACTACGTCGTGAAGGACGACGATATTCTGTTTATCAAGTTCAGCGTGTAGGTAATCGCACTTTGCACGCTCGTTTTTTGAGGGCTGTTTAGCGGTCGAACGGAGTTCGACGTGTTTATGCATTAGTCAAAGCGCCGAACAAGCTCGGCGGCTAATAGCGACGGGCAGGCCCGTCGGCTAAAAGGGAGCAAGCCATGGCCAGTCGACGCGAGTTTATGAAGTGGGGGATCGGGGCGGCCGGGTCACTGGCGGCGGGCGCTTTGACCGTGATGGCGGACGATCGAGTCGACCGGCGGCCGGCACTTCCGGCGGCCTCGTGGAAGAAGCTGCCGCTCTGGTATGGCTTCAATCTGATGGAGCTGTTCATGCAGCCGCACATGAAGCCGTACCAAGAATCCGACTTCGAGTGGATGGCCGAGTGGGGGTTCAACTTCGTTCGGCTCCCGATGGACTATCGTGCGTGGACCGACCCGAAAGATCCGTTCGCGTATGACGAGAAGGTGCTCGGCTACATCGATAAAGCGGTCGCCTGGGGGAAAGAGTATCGGATCCACGTCTGCTTGAATCTGCACCGGGCACCCGGCTACACGGTCGCTCACCCGAAGGAAAAGCTGTTGCTGTGGGAATCGGACGAGGCCCAACGCCGGTTCGACGCACAATGGGCCATGTTCGCCAAGCGATACCGCGAGTATTCTTCGCGACAGGTAAGTTTCGACCTGGTCAACGAACCGGCCGGCGTCTCAGCCGAGAAATACGCGGCAGTTGTCAAGCGAGTCACACAGGCGATCCGGCGCGAGGACCCCGAGCGGCTGATCATCGCCGACGGGCGGCAGTGGGGTCGCGACCCGGTGCCCGAACTGATCCCCTACCGCGTGGCCCAAAGCACGCGCGGCTACGATCCGTTCGGCCTGACCCACTATCGAGCTAAATGGGTCGACAGCAACGGCACCTGGCCCAAGCCGACCTGGCCGATGATCGTCCACGACCAGACGCACGGCAAGGCGTGGCTCGAAAAAAATCGCATCGCGCCTTGGAAAAAACTCCAGCAGCAAGGCGTCGGTGTCCACGTCGGCGAGTGGGGATGCTACAACAAAACCCCCTACGACGTCACGCTCCACTGGATGAAAGACATCCTCTCGCTCTGGCACGACGCCGGGTGGGGATGGGCACTCTGGAATTTGCGGGGTCCTTTCGGTATAATAGACAGTAAGCGGAAGGACGCGAAGTACGAGTCGTTCCACGGCCACCGACTGGACCGCCGCATGTTGGAACTCTTGCAGAAGATGCGAAAATGAGTCGACACTCCACTCTACGAAAATGTCTTGCGGGGATCATGCTCTTGCTGCTCCCCTGCCTTGCTTACGGCCAATACTCGCAACGCGGCCGCCGGATGGACGACCTGTTCAAGGAAAAACCGGTCGACACGTTCGGCTTCCGGATCGACCAGTGGAAGGCTCCGAAGGTCGACGAGCAAAAGGCCCGCGAGGTCGGGATCCGAAAACTCCAGAGCAAGCACCTGACGCTTTACACCGATCTGCCCTCCTCGTCCGAGGTCGACGCCCTGCCACAGATCTTCGACGATGCCCTGCCCCAGTGGTGCGAGTTCCTCGGCATCCCACAGGACAAGTCGAAAGAGGTCCACCTGGTCGGGGCCATCATGAAACAGCGCCGCCCGTTCGAGGTGGCCAACATCATCCCGGCCAACATGCCCCCTTTCCCGAACGGGTTCGCAATCAACAACCACTTTTGGCTCTTCGAGCAGCCGAGCGCCTATTATCGGCGGCACTTGCTGCTCCACGAAGGGGTCCACAGCCTGATGAACTCGGTGCTCGGCTCGTGCGGCCCACCGTGGTACATGGAATCGACGGCCGAGTATCTCGGCACCCACCGGATGGGCAAAGACGGCAAGGTCGTCGTCGGCACGATCCCCAAGAATCGCGAAGAGGTCCCGATGTGGGGCCGCATCAAGATGATCCGCGACGCCGCGCAAGCAGGCAACGTCCCCACACTCGACGAGATCTTTCGCCTTGGCCCCGACGCCTATTTCAACAACACCAACTACGCTTGGAGCTGGGCCGTCGCGATGTTTTTGGATCGCTCGCCCAAGACGCGAAAGATCTATCGCGCACTGGCCAAGCATACGACCGACCCCAACTTCAATCAGCGAGCACGCCGGATGCTCCAAAGAGAGTGGAGAGACCTGAACCGAGAGTGGTTGCTCATGATCGACTCGCTCGACTACGGCTACGACACCGAGCGAACGACCGTCGACATGAAGCCGGGCCGCCTCTTCCGCGACGGCAATACCCGCCTCACCGTGACGGCCGACCGTGGTTGGCAGAACTCGGGCCTGCGTCTCGAAAAAGGGAAGACCTACAAGCTCTCGGCGACCGGCCGGTATCGGATCGTTCAAGGAAAAGAGGGCAAGCCTGACTGGATTTCGGAGCCGAACGGGGTCTCGATCCGCTATTTCGGCGGCCGGCCACTCGGCATGGTCCAAGCAGCCATCCTCCCGACCCGCGCGGGCAAGACGTTCCCGCTCTTCAAACCGGTCGACGTCGGCCTGGGCACAACGTTCACACCCGAACGATCCGGCACGCTCCTGCTCCGCATCAACGACAGCCCCGGCGAACTCGAAGAAAACCAGGGCCAGGCGTTCGTTAAGATCGAGGCTTCTTAAGTTTAGCCGCCGGACATCGTCCGGCGTTTTTGAAGCCACCCAAACGCGACGAACGATGTTCGGCTAAACACCCGCTACTTCTCGGGGAATTTTCGCTCGCGGACCTCGGCCGCGTATTGGGCCACCGCGTCGGTGATCGTCTTGCCGATCTCGGCATAGAGTTTGACATGACGCGGGATGTAGCTGGTGCCGAAGCCGAGCAGGTCGTGGAAGACGAGAACCTGACCGTCGCAACCGGGGCCTGCGCCGATGCTGATCGTGGGCACGGCAACCGAGCGCGTGACCTCGTCGGCGATCGACGACTCGGTACACTCCAACACGATCGCAAACGCGCCGGCCTCTTGGATCGCCATCGCATCGCTGACGATCCGTTCTCGCTCACGCTGCAGTCGGAACTCGCCCATCAGACGCGACGCCTGAGGGAGCAGCCCGACGTGGCCCATAACCGGGATGTCGGCCTCGACCAGCGCGGCGACCGTCTCGGCCCGCTTGGCACCACCTTCGATCTTGACCGCATCGCAACCGGTCTCCTTGAGAATCCGAGCCGCGTTACGGATCGCTTCGGTCGGCCCGAGCTGGAAGGTGGGAAACGGCATATCGGCGACGACCATCGCCCGCCGGGTCGCACGCTGAACCATCTCGGTATGATAGATCATCTGATCGAGCGTGACCGGCAACGTATCCTTATGTCCTTGGACCACCATCCCCAAGCTATCCCCGACAAGGATAATATCGACCCCGGCCTCATCGACCAGCCTGGCCGACGGATAGTCGTAGGCGGTGATCATAACGATCGGCTCGCCGTTTTTCTTTTTCTCGATCAGTTTTTTCGTGGTAATTTTTTTCATCGTTGCGTAACGCTTCCAGTGTCCCGATTGATAAATTTGTTTACAAACCGTTTCCGTTTTTAGCCGCGTGGCTTTATGCCCGCGCTCGGGGTAGAAATAAGAATCGCATTTGATTTTTCTCTAATGCCAATAACACATCGCTGTTTTGTGATGGTAACAAAGCGCGGGCATGAAGCCACGCGGCTAAATCGTGATTTCATAAACGAATTTACCAATCAGGACACTAGCGCCCAGCGGAAGCGGGTTTTTAAATGGTGCGTTAGCACCTACCAAAAAGCGCCGAACAAGCTCGGCGGCTAAATACCTTCTAAAAAA
>JASFHG010000003.1:0-20611 GCA_050123355.1 Planctomycetia bacterium | reverse complement strand
CTTGCTCTTGCAGCGACGTGGAGAGATCAACCTGATAGACCCTCTTGAGCGTCTTCAACCGGTCGCCAACTCGGACGGCATTCTCACCGGTCCCCGCCCCGAGATCGACCCAAACGTCCCCTTCTTCAAGCGGCAGCTCGGCAAACAGCTCGTCGCGGCCGTGGAGCATCTTCCTGCGAAACGCGTCGTAATCGCCCGCCTGGGCACGGTAAAAACTGTCGAGACGTTGCTGATGAGTTTCTCCACGGATCGGCATCAGCGTCAGATGTGCAAGCGTTCGGAGGCGAGTTAAAATACCCATGGGAAGGAATTTCTTGGATAGGGGGGATAGAATGACTGAATTTATTTTACGCCTGGCAACACCACCCTTGAGACACCAGTTTCATACTCTTTTTATACCAAAACAACCCAAGAGCTGTCAATGAACGGCATTGGTTCTTATAAAGAAAAAATAAACCAGTCCGAACAACCCGGGGAGAAACATGACCGAAAACAAAACCGTCGCGATCACCGCATGTCTCACGATCAGCCCGGCCTCCAAGGCATAGACCAAAAAAACGGCCACCAAAAAGATCACGATCCAAAGAATGGGCCAAACCTGGGGAAGACATATCCACAAAAATAATAACAGGACGTTGACTCCCGCAATAATTCCGGCGCCAAATTTTATTTGCGAAAAATCAACATCTCTATCCTTGGCAATAAAAAATATCGCCAAATAAAAAGTGACAATCCCATACACGATCTGAATTAGATAAAATGGATTTCCCATCGGTGGCCCCTATGCTTCCCCAGGATTCGGTTCACGCAAAACGCTTCCCGCAAGCTCGGTGGCCAAAGCGAGATAGTCTTCGGCACCGTTGGACTTCGGGGCGTACTCGAAGATCGATTGACCGAAACTGGGGGCCTCGGCCAGGCGGATGTTGCGTCGGATGCGCGTGGTGAACGTCTTGGCACCAGACCACGGTTGGTTTGTGTCGCGGGCTTGCTCGAAAAAGGCCTCGACATCTTGGCTCACTTCGGCCGCCAGACGCGTGCCCGCATCGTACATACAAAGCACTACGCCGGTCAGTCGCAGGCGGTTGTTGATCCGTTCCGAAATCAGACCGATCGTTTCCAGCAGGCGGCTCAGCCCATGCAGGGCGAGAAAGTGCGGCTGGAGCGGGATCAAAACCTCGTCGACGGCCGCCAACGCGTTGATCGTCAAGATACCCAACGACGGCGGGCAATCGATCAGGAGGTAGTCAAGCGGCTCGGGGTCGGTCGCCAACTTGTTTCGCAAAATCGTCTCTCGCCCGATGACACCGGTCAGCTCCAGCTCCGCCGCGGCCAGGTCGAGGTGCGAGCCGATCAGCTTCAACGTCGACTCGGAGGCAGTCTGAACCTCGTGCCGAACCTCGGCAAGCGTCGCATCGCCGACCAGAAGATCGTAGACCGTCGGATCATCGGGCGTCGGCTCCAGGCCCAAGTGAAAGGTCGCGTGTGCTTGTGGATCGAGGTCGACGACCATCACGCGATGCCCACGGGCAGCCAGTGCCGCGGCCACGTTGACGGTGGTCGTCGTCTTCCCGACTCCACCCTTCTGATTCATGACGGCAATCGATCTCATTTTTCTCGGTAGGGCTTCCGCACAGTAAAGACCATAAAAATTTTTGAACAGGGAGAACACAGAGGACACGGAGAAAATAACCGTTATGAAAAATTCTCTCTGTGCTCTTTGTGTCCTCCCCGTAAAATCACCAACGGATATTTATCTCTTTTCACGCAAGAACACAAAAAAGGCCGAGGTGGTTCCCCGGCCAAGATTGCGCAAGTGGTAGCTCCGGTCGCTACGCCTGGCACGCCGGAGACAGGAATCCGCCAAAGACGACTATTTGTCCTCTTCTTCCTCGTCTTCCTTCTTCTTCTTTTTCTTCTTCTTCATTACGATTTGGTAAACGCGCACCTTATCGAGACCGAAGGGGCTATCGCCGTCCTTCCAGCGGTCGGCCGCCTTGAGTCGCTCAAGTCGCTCCGCCCGGGTGAGGACGCTTCGGTTGCGGACCAGGCCGGCCCGAACTTTCAAGCTTTTGTCAATCGTCATGGAAACTTCTCCTATTGATCCCGATGCATCTAATGATCCTTGTGCGGTCGCAAACGCGGCTGTTCCAGCCGGATTTGCTAAATTTTTGGGCCGCAGAACGGTTCATTAACAATGCAACCTCAATAATAATCTATATCCAACATGCCCCTGATCGTGTCGGGGCGTTTTTTTCATACACCAACCGTCGGCAAACCGAAGCCTCCGACTGTAAGGCAACCGGGCAGCACCGAAAGAAAATCTCTCCGGCGACCTGGGAAACTCCTCAGTATATGTCGGGCCGGATAGATTGACAACCAGTGAGGGACCGAAAACGCTCAAAAACGCGTCGAACTCCGCTGGACCGCTAAATGACCCCCTCCAGAGTAGGGCTACTCCGAGATTTTCTCCTGCAAGGCCGCGTTCTTGGCCTCGATCTTCGCGATCAGGTCGACTTTGAACTGGGCGTACTTCTCCTGGAGCGCCGGATCGCTCAGGGCCAAGATCTGGACCGCCAGGAGCCCGGCATTCCGCGGGCCGCCCATCCCGACCCCGACCGTCGCCACCGGCACGTCGCCCGGCATCTGAACGGTCGACAGCAGCGAATCAAGCCCCCCCTCCAAAGCCGTCGGCACCGGGAGCCCGATTACCGGCAAGGTCGTGTGCGAGGCGACCACGCCCGCCAGGTGGGCTGCCCCACCGGCCGCCGCGACGATCACCTTCAAGCCACGTTCGATGGCCGATTTGGCATATTTCTCGACAACGCTCGGTGTCCGATGGGCACTCATCACGTTCACTTCGAACGGAACCCCGAACTGCTCCAACGCCGTCGCCACGGCATTGATCTTCGGCCAGTCGCTATCACTGCCCATGACGATTCCGACAACAGGGGATTGAGACATGGTAAGTATCCTTATGATGGTTTAATTCATGGTAAGGAAGTTTGAAGTTAGAAGTGTGAAGTTTGAAAAATCGAAGCATCGTCCCTTCAAACTTCTAACTTCACCCTTCAAACTTCTTTCTATCCCATCGAGAACGGGACTTCACGGCCGGAACCGTCGAAACACTGGACTTCAAAGTGTTCCGGGCTGACCCCTTTCGCGACGAGAATCTGGACATTCATATTCCCTTCGTCTTCCAGTCGGGCCAACTCGCGACGCTTCCGGTTGCTCAGGTCGATCGCCACATCTTCGGCAACCGTCACTTTCACCTGCGTCACCTTCTTGTCCTGGCTGACAATCATCAGCGTCCGGACCACCTCGATCGCCATACTCTCGGGCGTCTTGACCACGCCGGAACCACGGCAGCACGGGCAGTCCATATAGACCGATCGCTTCAAGCTCGGGCGGATCCGCTGTCGAGTCATTTCGATCAGGCCGAACGGGCTGGTACGGAGGATCTTCGTTCGGGCACGGTCCCGCTTGACCGCGTCACGCAAGGCTCGCTCGACACCGCGACGGTGCCGTTCTTGTCGCATGTCGATAAAGTCGTTCACGACCACACCGCCCAGGTCGCGGAGCCGGATCTGGCGGGCGATCTCCTTGGCCGCCTGAATGTTCATCTGGAAGGCAGTCTCTTCGGCCGAGTCGTCGGCGCGGAAGTTGCCGCTGTTCACGTCGATCGCCACGAGCGCTTCGGTCGAATCGATCACGATCGAGCCGCCCTTCGCCAACGGGACGGTCCGCATATGGATCTTGGCGATCTCTTCGTCGAGGTGATATTTATGGAAGAGCGGCTCGCGACCTTCGTAATGCTGCAATCGGTTGACGTACCGCGGCATCGTCAGTTGGAGGAACTCGCGTGCTCGCTCGTAGGCCTCCTTTTCGTCGATGTAGATCGTGTCGACCTCGCTCGAGAAAATATCGCGGATCGTGCGGATGATCATGTCCGACTCTTCGTAGATGTCGCCGGGGCCTTCGGATTTTTTGATCCGGCGGACGATCACCTTCCACAACCTCAGCAGGTAGGCCATGTCGCGCGAGAGCTCCTTTTTGCTTCGATCGATTCCGGCCGTCCGGACGATGAAGCCGAGCCCCTTCGGTGGTTTCAGGTCGAGCATCGCGTTACGCAGTGTCGTGCGGACGTCTTCGTCCTCGATCTTTCGCGAGACTCCGACGCGTCCCAATGCAGGCATCAGGACCAGGTAGCGGCCCGGGATGCTGATATAGGTCGACAGCGTGGGTCCCTTCGTCCCGATCCCTTCCTTCGTCACTTGGACGATCACTTCGTCGCCCCGCTTGAGGATGTCTTGGATCGGCGGCTTCACGCGAGGTCGCACCCCGACACGTCGCCGGCGAGGTCGGCCGTTGCCGTTGTTGTCAATTTGTTGGTCGGGGTCGAAGCCCCCTTGTCGGAAATATTGCGGTTCGATGTCGCTGATGTGCAGGAACCCGTTCCGCCCGACGCCGAAATCGACGAACGCCGCTTGGATACTCGGTTCCAGATTGATTACGCGACCCTTATAGATATTTCCGACATAATTGTCTTGGGTCGTCCGCTCGACGTAGAGTTCTTCGAGCGTTCCATTCTCAACGATGGCGATCCGACATTCCTCGGGCTGCGCCACGTTGATAAGCATCTCTTGTTTCATATTGACTCACTATCTCATTGTTTTCGGCAAGGAGGGTGAGTACGCTTGGTTTCGCCATGGACCAGGGAATCGATACTTTCTTTTTTGACCGACGTCCTTTGACATTCCTGTAGGTAGACTTCCACGTTTTACGTTCGGTTGTCTTCAAGGAACCGCATGCACCTTGGTACGGACGAGACATGACCCGGGCCGGGTTTCAATATCCTCTAGCCCGATGGCGGTCAATACGTCTCGCGGTCCAGGGTTGGCCTGTCGTGTTACTTTCAACCGGAAGCAAAGCTTTCCATCGATCAATTCCAGGTGTTCCAAGTAGTGGCGTAAATCGAGGGTCCCCGATCGCCGGGGCCGCTCGATCTCGTACGCCGATTGGTCCATGAGCCATTTCACCTTTCGAAGCGTTTCTTCGTGTCGCTCGGAGGAGACTTCGATCTGATAATCGACCGCGTTTACTTGCGATCGGACGATCTTGTCCGTCTCCGGCATGATTTGGACCGAGAGGAATTTCAATCCGGGCACGGTATGCGCGTTGAGCAGCTCGATCAAATGTTCGGCCGTATAACGTTCGGCCAGCTCGAGCTCCATCAACTCGTCACGCCCCTCGATTCCCACGGCCAATGCCCACGGAAAACTCATCCGCGGCTTGGGGTGAAATCCTTCGCTCATTCCGAGTCGCAACTTGGCACGGCGGAAAAGTCGTTCCAAAAGCCGTAGCAAATCGCGATGACCAATCAGCCGCAGGTCGCCCTGCTTGGAAAAACGAATGCGTACTCGTTGTCGAACCTTTGGTTCTGTATTTTTTTCTGAACCCATTTGGCTCGCTTTGCCAGACGGTCGCCGTTGGACCGCATGGCACCCATGTTTTTTTGAAGTTTGAAGTGTGAAGTAAGAAGTTTGAAAGGACGATGCCTCGATTTTTCAAACTTCACACTTCACACTTCACACTTTAAATTGTTGTTTAAGGTAAAAACTCCGGTGCAACGCGGCGGAGTTCGCCACGTATGAAGTTTTCGATATTTTGTGCGTTCTCCATCTCCATCACACGCTCGGCAACCGCCTCGCATTGTTCGATGGTCACGCTCCGACAAATTTTCTTGATCTCGGGGATCATGCTCGGCGTCACGCTGAAGTTGCGCAGACCAAGCCCCAGCAGCAACATCGTATACGCAGGCCCACCGCTCATCTGACCGCAAAGGTTCACCGGCGTATCGCTCTTCTTGCCTGCGTCGATCGCTTGTTTGATCAACCGCAAGACCGCCGGATCGGAAGCGTTGTAGAGACTCACCACGTCTCGATTGCTCCGGTCGACGGCCAAGGTATATTGGATCAGGTCGTTCGTTCCGATGCTCAGGAAATCGACATCGTTGACAAAGCTTTCGATCATGATCACCGCCGCCGGGACCTCGACCATCATGCCGATCTCGATATTTCGGTCGAAAGGAATCCCGCACTCGTCGAGATCTTCCATCACGTCGCCCAGCACCATCTTCGCCTGGCGGAGTTCCAAAACGGTCGTCACCAACGGGAACATGACACGGACCTTGCCAAACGCGCTGGCCCGAAGAATCGCCCGAAGCTGGAGCCGGAACATGTCCAAATTCGCCAGTGCCAGCCGGATACTCCTGAGGCCGAGGAACGGGTTGCGCTCGTCCTCCGGGTCCGGCAGATGGACGACCTTATCGGCACCCAAGTCGAAGGTTCGGATCGTGACGGGCCGCCCGTCCATCGCCTTGACCACGCGGGAATAGGCGTCGAAATGGACCTCTTCGTCCGGCTCTTCGTCCACACCCAGGTAAAGGAACTCGGTACGATACAACCCGACGCCATCAGCACCACGATTGACGCAGTGATCGACTTCGTAGGGGAACTCGATGTTTCCGTATAGGTTGATTTTGACTCCGTCGGACGTCTCGGCCGGCAGGTCGCGCAACTGTTCGAGATTGGCCGCGAGATGAAGGTTTTCTTCCTTCTCGTGACGGTAGCGGGCAATCGTCTCTTCGTCCGGGTTGAGGATGACGAAACCCTGGTTCCCGTCGATAATGACCAACTCGCCGCCGGAGACTTCGTTCAAAAACGGACCCGTCCCGACCACGGCGGGAATTTCCAACGCCTCGGCCACGATCGCCGTATGGCCACCGGGGCCGCCGATCTCGGTGACGAAGCCCATCACGTAATCGCGACTCAGATTGGCCGTTTCGCTCGGGGTCAAGTTATGGGCCAAGACCAGCACCGGCGAGGTCAGGTGGGACAAACCCTCGCGACGTCGACCGAGCAGGTGGCGGAGCAGACGCTTTTCGATGTCGAAGATGTCGTTCGCACGTTCGGCCAGATAACCGCTTTCGAGCTTCTCGAAAACCTTGGCATAACGACGCAACGTCCGGCTGACCGCATACTCGGGCGAGTAGTGCTTCTGCCGGATCATTTCTTCCAGCTCATTTCGGAGTTGCTGGTCCCCCAGCATGAGCAGATGTGCTTCGAAGATCGCGCCGTATTTACTGCCCAGCTCTTCCGAAACGACTTTATGACTCTTGGAAATTTCGTTGCTTGCCGCTTCCAGAGCTTTGTCAAGCCGTTCGAGTTCGCTGTCGACCGCATCGCGCGAAACGAACCGTCGAGGGATCCGAAATCCCTCGTTATCCATGACCATCGCCTCACCGATTGCAACGCCTGGTGAGACGGCTATGCCTTGCAATTTCTGCATCGGGCTATATCAGATGTACCTGGGAGGTCGTCTTGGTGGCGGCGGTTTTGTCGTCAAGATAAACGTGGGAAATCGGTCCCATCACGAACTTGACCACGGGGAGTAATTAACGGCTTCCGCGTGTTTCTTCGAGCGGTTCGGAGTCGTCGACATCTTGGTAATGGGGCCCTTCCCCTTCTTCAAAATGTCGCTCAAAAAGCAACTGCAGCTCTTCGACCGCTTGCTCGGCATCGTCGCCGACCGCTTCGAGTGTCAAAACATCTCCGTGGAAAGCACCCAGCGCGAGCAACTGCAGAGGCGTACTCTTCGCATCAACCGTCATACCGCCCTTGAGGATCGTGATGTCGGCTTTGAACTTTCTCGCCGCATGCATCAGGACCATGGCGGCGCGGAGATGAAATCCCTCGCGATTGGCCACTATGACTTCTCGAATTGCTTTCGGTGCTTCCATGGATACGCTAATTCACTCTACAAAACACGCTTTATCGAAACCACACGGTTTTGCGCGTGGCGCGACGTCCCCCTCAACTCCGCCGATAAAACGACCTCTATTCTTTGTTTTCGTAAATTTCCTCGGGGACACATCCTCGATCTCGATCGAGCTCGATGGCCCCTTATGCCATTTCGGATCGTCACGCTTTCAACCCCACTAATTGCATGGCCACTCATGCCACGCTTTTTGAATGGAACCAGATAAGCTTCCTACCAAAACGGCACAGAAAAACCGGCCCCGATGGCATCACGCCAAAGAGGCAAGACTTTCAATAAAATGTTCCAACTTTACCGGGCAACCACTCTGCTTCAAAGAGCCTATCCGAAAACCGGGACTGGCTCCCTCTTTTTCCGGGTGCCTGTTCCGCTTTCCGGATAGGCACCAAGTCGTCAAGCGTTACCCACGTCATTAGGACGTAAACTGGTTATTGTCTGCTTCCTCCAATAACTGCTTGATGTCCTCGAGGTTCTTCGCCTGCTTCAAGAAGCGACAGAACGTGTCATTTTTCAATTGACGTGAAATATTTTCCAACGCGCGAAGGTGTTCTCCCGGTCGGTCTGGTGGCGAAACCAGCAGGAACAGCAGGTGGACTTTCTCGCCATCGAGGCTATTGAAATCCACCCCGTCCGCACTGACGGCAACCGTACCGACCAAACGATCCACACTCGGGTGCTTGGTATGAGGCACGGCCACGCCACGCCCGATACCGGTGCTTCCAAGTTCTTCCCGCTTCAAAATCGCCTTGACGATACTTTCCTGCTCGTCAGCACTGATCGCACCTGCGTCAAACAGGGCCTGTACCATTTCTCGGATCACTCCCTCTTTGTCATTGGCAGTGATCGTGGCTTGGATAGCATCGTAACACACAAAGTCGGCAAACTTCATTCACACATCTCCTCAATTATCTTCCACACCCATCAAATATGATGGTTCTACACAAGCCGGCAATAGTGGATAACTCAAACGTTCGACTTACCCATAAAACAGGCAAGACTCCTCCTAAGAGAGATCGAACATCGTACATCCACGCCACTTGCGAAAAATGTATACGCACGATTCCCTTGGCTTATCAATCGCCAAGCAGGTCCGTAACGAACCCTACACGACCTTGAGCCAAGATGGGCGAAAAGCAGCAGGCGTCCCTTACTCGACATCCACCGGAGCCGGTTGCTCACGGTGAGATTCGCCTCGATGATGATTCTGGAGCTTTTCCTTATATTTACGCAACTGCTGTTCCAGCTTGTGGATCACCGCATCAACCGCGGCCATCAGCTCTTCGGCTCGCTCACGTGCAACAAAAAGTTGCTTCGGCGGAACCAATACCTGAATGTCCACTTCCGGAACGTCAGCTTTCTCTAAGTTGGCGGTCACTTCGATCGACTTCACTCGCTCGAAGAGCCGGGTCAGCTTCTCAACCTTTACAGAGATTTTATCCTGGGTAGTTTGACTGAGAGACCCATGTCGGGCCGAAATTTTAATCTCCACCGTGTCTACTCCTTATCTTTGGTTACGAACACGAAAGTTCTGGATCTGACCAACTTAGGCTCCTATCCAGCGATTTCTGCCTACGCACGCGGGAACATCGGGCGACGCCCACGGGCAATCTACGTCCTCTCCGTGACGGGCCAACAACAGGTGGAACGGCCCATTGTAACGGAACCCGCCACAAATGACAAAGGGGGTGGGTGAAAACGTCAATATCGTTCTTTACACCCTCTCTAGTCTAGCTTTTTCTCCTCCCGGTAATAGAGCGATTTTACCTTTGGTGATACAACACCCCTCTCAAAAGCTAAAAACAGGCCACCCTACCCAAAAAACCACCCCGCAGCAGGGGTTCTCCCGGTAAAGAGAACCCTACCACGGGGTTATTGTCTCGTATCGTCCTACTCCATAAAATGACGCCACAGCATTTTGCAGTGAATAATGCGCTCATTATCATGATCCAACACGTTTTGGGCATGAAGATGACCCTATTGCCTCTCTCACCAAGAGGACTCTCCCATTATACGCGAAGTTACCCAAAAATTTTCCCCAAAAACGAATTGTTGGGGAAAACATTTGGGAAAAGGGGAAAAAGGCTAGGATGACCACCACGCAACCGATCGAAATCGACCCGGCCGAACTGAGCCGTATCGCTCAAGGATGGGATCGACGCCACCTACTCGGGCTAGAAGAACTGACCAGCGACGAAATCGGGATCCTGCTCGATACGGCCCAACGGTTCCGGAACCATATGGCAACCGGCAATCGTAAAGCCCCCCTCCTGACGGGAAAAACCTGCGTCAATCTCTTCTTCGAGAATTCGACCCGAACGAAAACCAGTTTCTCGCTGGCCGCCCGCCGCCTGGGAGCGGACACGATCGACTTCTCGGCATCGACCAGCAGCCTCTCGAAGGGAGAGACCGTCATCGATACGGCCAAGACCATCGAAGCGATGGGGGTCGACGCGATGATCGTCCGCCACTCCACCCCCGGCACGCCCCATCTGCTGGCCGCGAACCTCGACAGTGCGATCCTCAACGCGGGCGACGGCCCTCACGAACATCCGACGCAAGGGCTCTTGGACATCCTGACGATCCGACAGCGACGAGGCTCGATCGAAGGGCTGACGGTCGCCCTGGTCGGCGACATCCAACACAGCCGGACCGCCCGGTCGAACATCTGGGGGCTGAAGAAACTGGGGGCCAACGTGATCGTCTGCGGCCCGTCGACGCTCGTCTCGCCACGCTGGGAAGAGATCGGGATCGAGTACTCCTACAGCCTCGACGACATCCTCCCCCGGGTCGACGTGCTCAACCTGCTCCGCATCCAGTTCGAGCGGCAGAACACGCCGCCGTTCCCTTCGGTGCGAGAGTATGGTCACCTCTACGGAATGAATCGAGACCGACTCGAACGAGCAAAAGACGACATCCTGGTCCTGGCCCCCGGCCCGATCAATCGGGGCGTCGAAGTCACGCCCGACGTGGCCGACGGCCCACACTCGGCCATCCTCGAACAAGTAACCAACGGCCTGGCCGTCCGCATGGCAGCACTATGGCTGTTGATGAATAAAGTTTGAAGTGCGAAGTTTGAAGTGTGAAAGGGGAAAAATTTACCCTCGACACTTCGAACCGACTCCTTCAAACTTCACCCTTCAAACCTCAAACTTTAAAATCATGTCAAAGATTCTTATACAAAACGGACGTGTGATCGACCCGAGCCAAGAGATGGATCGGGTGACGAACCTGTTGGTCGAAGACGGAAAGATCGTCGCCTATGACGTCGAAGCGACCGATTCCGAAACGCAAGTGATCGACGCGACCGATCGGATCGTCTCGCCGGGGCTGATCGACATGCACGTCCACCTCCGCGAGCCGGGCTTCGAAGGAGCCGAGACCGTCGCGACCGGGACCGCGGCCGCGCTGGCGGGCGGCTTCACCTCGATCGCCTGCATCCCGAACACCGACCCGCCGATCGACAGTCAGGCCGGCGTCGCGCTGATCCTCAGCCTGGCCGAAAAGGCCGACAACTGCAACGTCTTCCCGATCGCCTGCGTCAGCCAGAATCGCGAAGGAAAACGGCTGACCGAGATGGCCCAGC
Organism: Planctomycetia bacterium; assembly: GCA_050123355.1. Taxonomy (GTDB): domain Bacteria; phylum Planctomycetota; class Planctomycetia; order Pirellulales; family Thermoguttaceae; genus JASFHG01. The sequence goes on along the minus strand of JASFHG010000003.1, from coordinate 9,192 downwards.
TCGTCGCGGCCGGAGCGGTCGCGTTCAGTGACGACGGCTCGCCGGTCAACGGCTCGGACCTGATGCGAAACGCCCTGGAATACTGCCTGATGTTCGACCGGGCGGTCCTCTCGCACGCCGAAGTGCCCGAACTGGCCGCCGGCGGCGTAATGCACGACGGGTTGACCTCTCTCGTGCTCGGGCTGCAAGGCATCCCCGCCGCGGCCGAAGATGTCATGACCGCCCGCGACATCGCCCTGGCCGAAGCGACCGGCGGCCAGCTGCACATGATGCACGTCTCGACCGGCAACAGCGTCGACGCCGTCCGGCGCGCGAAAAAACGGGGTATCCGCGTCACGGCCGAAGTGACTCCGCACCACTTCACGCTCACCGACGAATCGCTCCGCTCGTTCGACTCGAATTACAAGATGAACCCGCCGCTACGAGGCCAAGGCCACGTGACCGCTTGCATCGAAGGTCTCGTCGACGGAACGATCGACGTGATCGCGACGGACCACGCACCGCACACCAAAGAGAAGAAGATGCAAGAGCTCGATCGTGCCCCGTTCGGCATCATCGGTCTCGAAACGGCCCTCGGCCTGGTCGTCACGCAACTGATCGCCCCCGGCCACCTCGACTGGCCCACCGCGTTATCCAAAATGACGATCAACCCAGCCCAGATTCTCGGCATCGACAAAGGAACCCTCGCGATCGGTGCCGACGCCGACATCACGATCATCAACCCAACCGCCCGCTGGACGGTCGACCTCTCCGACATCCGCTCGAAGAGCAAAAACACCCCCTTCCTCGGTTGGCCCCTCACCGGCCGCGCCGAAACCGTTTTGGTCGACGGCAAAGTCAAGTATCCATAGATCAGGGCTCGCCCTGACGCAATGTTTGGCAACACCGACATCGATCGCCCAAAAACCGCTTCGGTATCTTCATATCACACCGCGGGTCAAGGTTTGCCCTGACCTCCAATGCCTGTTCATGCTCATCTTCCTCCATTGGAAAAAATAGTGTAAAGTGTCACCAGTTGAGTCTTATTGATCCCGATGTATTTAATGATTGTTGTGCGATCGCAAACGCGACTGTTCCAGCCGGGCTTGCTGGATTTCCGGCCGCAGAACGGTTCATTCGCAATGCAGACCTCCAATAATAACACACTGGTTCTTACTTTTAAAAATTTTATGAAAACAACCAAACACCCAACCTCACTTCCATGTATTCTGTGTGCCTTGATCTGTGGCATGTTTCCTGCGATCGCCTCTGCCCAAACCGTGGAATGGATTCAACAACAAGGAACCGAATATGCAGATTGCTGCGAAGGCATATCCGTCGATGGTTTAGGAAATGTCTATATTGCTGGAACCACTGGCGGTAGCCTTGAAGGCACCAGTGCCGGCGAACAAGATGTCTTTCTCTGCAAGTACGACACTACGGGAACCTTACTTTGGACCAAGCAATTCGGAACGGATAAAGACGATGCCTGTTATGGAGTATCGGCCGATGGTTTGGGAAATGTCTATTTCGCAGGCCGCACCGACGGCGATTTTGGGGGCACCTACGCCGGAAGTACCGACCTATTTCTTGGCAAATGCAATGCTTCAGGAACGTTGCTTTGGACAAGACAACTAGGAACCGAATACGTCGATAGTTGCTATGCCGTATCGGCCGACAGCTTAGGGAATGTTTATATCTCGGGTGCCACTTATGGTAATCTTGAAGGTACTAAAACCGGTAGTGACGATGCCTTTGTCTGCAAGTACGACGCTACGGGAACCTTACTTTGGACCAGACAATTCGGAACGGATAAATATGATGCCGGCTTCAACGTGTCGGCCGATGGCTCAGGAAATGTTTATGTTTCGGGTTGCACCAACGGAGACCTTGATGGAACCAATGCGGGCGGTGGCGATGCCTTTATCCGTAAATACAATGCCGAAGGAACCCTGCTCTGGACCAAACAATTCGGAACCAGTGAAGATGATACTTGTGACGCGTGGTCTGATGGTTCCGGAAATATCTATGTCACAGGTACTACTCAAGGAGATCTTGGTGATACAAATGCCGGCAATTATGATGCCTTTGTTGGCAAGTACGATGCCACAGGAACGTTACTCTGGATTGAACAGTTTGGAACCAGCAACTTCGATAGTACCTGCGGCGTCTTGACAGATAGCTCCGATAATATCTATGTCGCAGGAAAAACTGGAGGTAGCCTCGACGGCATCAATGCCGGCTACAACGACGTATTCATCAATAAATACTCCCCTTCTGGAACGCTACTCTGGACCAAACAGCTTGGAACAAGTGAAGACGACAGCAGCTCTGGCATCTCTGCTGATAGCCTGGGTAATATCTACATGGCAGGTTCTACAAGAGGAGATTTCGGAGACATCAACGCAGGTTGGAACGATTTTTTCCTCGCCAAAATCACCGAAGTCCCCGAACCGAGCACGTTAGTGTTGGTTCTGATGGGAGTGGTCATGCTCATTTGGATCAAACGTCGGAGACGCTAAAAAGTCACCCTTCGTCAGGGCAAGCCCTGACCTATCATTTCCCACTGACCCCCTCTTTGGAAATTAAATCTCACAAAAATCGGCGTCATTTTCGATCGGGCAAATTGACTTTTAACAGCCCGCCTGCGATAATGCGACCATCTTTGCCAAAGGGGACCTTATGCTGTATGGTCAGCCTCTCCTCCGCCAACGGCCTTTCACATGGACTGCATTGACTTTTTTACCTTAAAAGGACGCCTCATGAAAATCACCAATCGTATCACCCCATTTCTGTGCATCGCACTGCTTGGCATACTCCCCTCGCTCGCTTCCGGCCAAACACTTGAATGGATTCGACAAGTCGGCACAGATACGAATGACTGTGGAACCGACTTGGCAGCCGATGAGCTGGGTAATATCTATATAACAGGTTGGACCGGAGGCGTCCTTGGAGATGCCAGCATCGGCGGAGATGATTTTTTTGTCAGCAAGTACAATCCCTCGGGAACTTGCCAGTGGACAAAACAACATGGGATCAGTGACAACGACAAAGCCCTTGCCATCACGCTCGACGGATTGGGACATATCTATGTCGCCGGTGCCATCACGGAAACTCCCCCCGGAGGCATTGAAACTTTTTCCAACACATTCCTGAACAAGCTTGACGAAAACGGGGAACCGATTTGGGCAGTGCAAGGGACCGACAACGGGCTAGGCATATGCAGTGCCATGACAACCGATGAAACAGGGAACTTATACGTCTCGGGGATGATGTTCTACATTTTGGCTGACGCTTTTGCCGCCAAACTCGATTCCTCGGGAACCTCCCTTTGGACTGCATCCTCACCTCGGTTAGGCATGGATTATGCAAACGATATTGCCCTCGACAACTTGAATAACGTCTGCATCGCCGCCCAAACACAACCTGCTTCCGACGGCGATACCGACATACTCCTGATCAAGTATGACAATGATGGTGACACCCTCTGGAGCAAGCGGACCGGAACCGGCGAAGACGACACAAGCCTCGGCATCGCAACGGATGCTTCGCGAAATATCTATGTCACTGGCAAAACCGCAGGCAACCTTTCCAACAACAATGCCGGCGGCGCAGATGCGTTCGTCCGAAAATACAATGAAAACGGCCAACTCCTCTGGGCCAGACAGTGGGGAACTACGGGCGAGGATGAAGGGACCGATATCGCAATTGATGCCTCGGGAAATATCTATCTGCTAGGCACCACCGAAGGCGAAATGGCCGGACCCAACGCAGGCGGCTTGGATGTGTTTGTACGTAAGTATGACAGCACGGGAGATCTTGCTTGGACCAAACAGTTCGGCACGGTCGGCGATGATACCGGACGCCGCCTCATGGTAGACAACTTAGGCAATATCTATTTCACGGGCTACACCTCCGGTAACTTTGCCGGACCCGGAACCCACATGGGCGAAAATGACATCTTCCTCGCCAAAATCACCGAAGTCCCCGAATCGAGCACAATCGTACTGGTGCTGATGGGTCTGGTTGCACTCGTAATGGTACGACGAAAAAAATAACGCAAAATCGATAAACCCAATCAATACTATTTTGACTTTTACTCTTATTTCGCTAAAAGGACGCCTCATGAAAACGACAACGTACCTCGCTTTGATCTTTTGCGTCATGCTGCTCGGCATGGTATCCTCATCCGCACTGGCCATGGTCGTCATGCCTCCAACCCAAACGGTCGAGTGGATTCAACAAGCCGGGACCAGCGGCGACGACAACGCCTATGATGTCGTAGCCGACGGGATGGGTAATATCTATATCACCGGCTGGACCGAAGGAGAACTCGCGGGAACAGGAAGTCACGTAGGCAAAGAAGACGTCTTCCTTAGTAAGTACAACGCCACCGGCACTTGTCTCTGGACTCAACAATTGGGAAGCACCGAATCGGACCAAGCCTACGGCCTCGTTCTCGATGGAGCAGGCCACGTCTACATCGCCGGCCACACGGAAGGAGATCTGGGAGGCACCACCAGCAACGATCATGACAACGTGTTCATCAGCATGTATGACACCGACGGAAATTACTGCTGGACCAAACAGTCGGAAACCTACTACGATGACACCGTTACCGGCCTGGCAATCGATGGATCAGGAAATCTCTATGTCACAGGCTACCGAGGCGTTAGCCTCCTTGACTATGACGCTTTTCTCAAAAAGTACGACTCTACAGGAAATCCAATCTGGACACAATCATGGGGATATCCGGGAACATTAGGACATTTTAGAATTGATGCGGCTATGGATGTTGCAATAGACCACTCGAATAATGTCTATATAACCGGAGTCACTCAAGGATCCGACGACAACAGTGGTGATTTTTTCCTGATAAAATACGATGACGATGGCAATCTGCTTTGGGAAAAAGAAGCCGGAACCAGCAGTAGTGATGCGGGCACTGGCCTGACAATCGACAGCTCGAACAATGTCTATATAACCGGTGCGACCGCCGGCAACCTTTCCGCAATCAATGAAGGTGAAAACGACGCGATCGCCCGAAAATACAACAGCAACGGACAACTCCTCTGGGCCAAACAGTGGGGAACCGAAGGGATCGATACCGGTCTTGGCGTTACGGTCGACAACGCAGGCAATCTCTATATCGCAGGCACCACCGACAGTGATCTTGCCGGAACCAACCCGAGCGACAATAACGACGTGTTCATCCGTAAATACGACAACACGGGCAATCTTGCCTGGACCGAACAGATTGGCGTCGCCGGCAAAGACGAATGTTGGGGACTGACCGTCGACAATCTCGGCAACCTCTATTTCTCCGGCTACACCTCCGGCGATCTGGCCGGCCCCGGAACCCACGTAGGCGACCAAGACCTCTTCCTCGCCAAAATCACCGAAGTCCCCGAACCGGGCACGATGGTGCTGGTTCTGATGGGAGTGGTCACGCTCGGGCTGATCGGGCGTCGAAAACGATAGAATACGAGGAACAACCGAGTGATTCTCTCGCCTCTTCCCTTCACCATCCGGATGTGGTAGAAAGGAAAGGGGCGATTTTTGTGTACATTTTACAATATTCCCCCCTCCCGCCTGAAAAAACTATATTTGTAGGTCAAGTAAAGTTTATTGAGTATCAGGTATTTAAAGTTACATCGTCAAGCCGGAATTGGGACGTCAGTCCCTATTCCGGATCCGAAATAGGGCACGCTTCGCGGCCCAATTTCGGCTTGGAATTTTGTGACTTTAAATATCTGAGACTCAATAAACGAAATAACCCTGACCTACCATGCCCACCAAACAAGGAGCCCTCACCATGAAATCTGTACGTTTATTGCGCAAAGTTCTTCTCATCGCCGCCGTCTTCGCCATGTTCGCGGGAAGCATGACCCTCCTCGCCACGGCCGACGACTTGGCCGATATCGCAACCGTAAAGGATCTGTCTTCGCATCGGGCGTCGTCGTTCGATCGGACGGGCGAGAATACGGACAACATCATGGGGCTCGCGCCCGGCGAGGCACATGTCATGCTCGACACGGACGGGCCGGGTCGGATCGGGCATATCTGGATGACCGTCAGTTACTACAACAAACATGAAACCTTTTTGCGCGACCTGGTGATCCGGATCTATTGGGAAGGCTCCAAGGTCCCGTCGGTCGAAGCACCGCTCGGCGACTTTTTCGGCTTGGGTCACGGAAAGCGATACAAGGTCCGCTCCGCGCCGGTCTGTGTCGGCGACAACGACCGTGCGCTGAACTGCTACTGGCCGATGCCGTTTTACAAGCACGCCCGCGTGGAAATTTACAACAACGGCTCGCGCAGCATCCGCCGCATTTATTACAACGTCGACTACCAGCGGGGCAAGATCGCACCGGACCAGGCACTCTTCCACGCCCAATTCCGCCGCGTGAAGGAGCTGCCACCAAAACCGTTCACCCGAACGGGCGAGGACAATTTCGTCATCCTCGACACGCAAGGGGAAGGCCAGTACCTCGGCTGTTTCTTCTACGTCGACTCGGCCCCGGGCGGATGGTGGGGTGAAGGGGATGAAATGATCCACATCGACGGCGAAAAACTACCCTCGATCACCGGCACCGGCACCGAAGATTACTTCTGCAACGCGTGGGGATTCGGCAATACGTTCAACTATCCTTTCTACGGCGTACCGCTGTTGAACAAGTCGTCCGACGGATGGAAGCAGACATCCGCCTACCGGTTCCACATCCCCAGCCCGGTCCGTTTCAAAAAATCGATCCGCGTCTCGATCGAGCACCACTGGGGCAAAAAGGTAACCAACGATTATTCGTGCGTCGCGTTCTGGTACCAACGTCAACCAACGACCGTCCGCATGCCGATCCCGAAGGCCGAGAAGAATCATCCACGAGTGCACCCCGAAAAGAACGTGACGAAACCGACCTCCTTGCAACTATGCGGTACGGAATTCGAAGCGGTCTTGCGAGCAAATGGTACCTCGGTCAAAGCGGTCACCTTGGGCCACCGAGATGGTTTTAAAGGGGCCGCGCTGCGGATCGATACCCAAAACCGCCCTGTCACGCTCACGATGCCCGCCCTGGCTCCCGGCCAGTATCAAGTTAAGGTCGGCTTTACGAACCTCGAAAAAGAAGCCCCTATCACGGTCGGCGTCAAAGGACATGACCCCAAAACCGTAACGAATGTTGGTGAAAAGGGTGAGGTTGTCGACTTGGGGACCGTCACCGTCGAAGAAGGTAAAACGCCCGAACTCACGCTCCAATCGGCCAAGCCGGTCGCCGTCGACTACATCCGCTTCAATAGGAAAAAGTAGAACTCCTCCCAAAACCTTCTTTACCGGAAGTTAGCCCGGCCGCCTGCGGCCGGAAACCTCGAAAAATCCCGTCGCACGCGACGGGGCTAACTCGTGGTCGGCCAGAAGAAAGAACGGATTTATTGGCTATTGGCCGATTGTCCCTGCGTTTTGTATCGCCTGTTCCAGAACGCGGGGGCAAGCCCCGCCGCTAACCATGGTGGCAACCCTTTCAGATGCTCCGCGCCTCTGCGCCTCCGCGCGAGATTTTCGGGCCTTTTAGACCCTTGACAACCGTCGCGCTCGTTCGATCCACGCTCGCCCGTTCGTTCTCGGCATCGAACTCGGCGATCGCGTCGAACATCGCGACGACGTTTTCCGGCGGGACGTTGGCTTGGATGTTGTGGACCTGCTCGAAGACAAACCCACCAGAAGGCGTCCAGATTTTCAGCAGTTCCTTGACGTGCCTTTTGATTTCCGCCGGTGCCCCGTTGGTGAGCATGCTGCGCGTATCGCATCCGCCGCCCCAGAAGGTCAACCGATCGCCGAACGTTTCTTTCAAGTGTGCCGGCTCCATGCCGTTGCACGTAATTTGGACCGGGTTGATGATATCCAGCCCGGCCTCGATCAGATCGTTCAACAGCGGCTCGACCCCGCCGCAACAGTGGAGCTGGACCTGAACGTCGGCCAGTTCCTTCGCCCGGTTCCACAGCTTCGTATGGAACGGCTTGATCATGTCCCGATACATCTGCGGCGAGATCATCGGCCCGTTTTGCGAACCGAGATCATCACCGAAAAGAATAATGTCGATATAAGGGCCGACCGCCTTAAGCCATGGCTTCATGCTCTTGAGATAAATCTCGCAGAGCCGCTCGTGCAGACGCATCGCTCCCTCTGGATGCAACGCCAACTCGAAGAGCCAGTGATCCATGCGGAAGAGCCACTGCGGCAGCTCGAACATGTTGCCGCCGAACAGTCCGACGATCGCTCGATCGGTCGATTCGCGAAGTTTTCGGGCCCCTTCAGCCAATTGAGTCAGACCATCGCGGGTCATGGACAGATGTCCACCCGGCGACGGGCAAGACACCCACATGTTCCGGCCGATCACCTCCTCCAACTCCGACAGATCGACCTCTTCCACCGAACGGCCTTCCCACGGGTAATAGCACTGTTCGAAGTAGAGACAGCCCTCCCGCTGCACGGCCAATCGGGTCCCGTCGTCGTGAAGCAGGTACCAATCGTTACCGTCTTTTTCCACATTCAAAAAGGCGGGGATCTTGCAAAGAGTTCCGTCAGGCAAAACCCACGGCTGCCAGTCCGACGCGTCGAGACAGAACCCGCGTCCCATCTCGATACAATCGATATTAAAACGATCCAAGATCTCCGGCTCGACAATCGCAAGCTGCTGGATCATGTCGTAGACATAGATGTCGCCCGAGGCAATACCCAGATGCTCCTTCAGACGAGCATAGGCGATCGCACTGATACCGCTAGACCGATGTCCACCAAGATCTTTTGCGACTCTGGAGAACGTATCGGAATGTGCCAACGAAAGTTGGACTTTTTCACGGGCAGTTTGCATAATAGAAAATCCTGGTTTTATGTATGCGGGGCAGCACTCAGCGTCTATCCGAAAACCGGGACTGGCTCCCTTTTTTCAGGTACCTGTTCCTTTTCGGATAGGCTCTTGGCAAAAAACCTTGGTTTTATCTTTGTGGGACCAGTAAAAGTTGTCTGCCCACGGTGCGATGGCACCTATCAAAAAACCTCGCTCATCTATATTTTTTATGAGCTAATTCATTTTATTCTAACCAACCGGCGCACCCGGGGGAAGGGGCAAATCGTGTGGATATTTTTTCATAACGACCGCCGACGATAGGTCTTATCGCCATGGACACCCCCATCGTAAACAGAAAACATGGGCACATGAA
>JASFHG010000002.1:0-21185 GCA_050123355.1 Planctomycetia bacterium | reverse complement strand
CGAACTGACCTTCGCCGGCGTGCTCGGTGGGCGGCGTGTCCGAATGGTCGTCGGCAAGAGCCGGTTGCCGATCGCCGCGGATGCCGATTTCTGCATCACCGGCTACCTCGACCCCGATCGAGTCCTGCCGGAAGGGCCGTTCGGCGATCACCTGGGCTATTACAGCCTGGCCCATCCGTTCCCCGTGATGCGGGTGGAAAAAGTCTATCACCGCCGCGACGCGATCTGGCCGTTTACCGTGGTCGGTCGACCGCCGCAAGAAGATACCGTCTTCGGCGAGTTTATTCACACCCTGACCGAGTTGGCGATCCCTCGGACGCTCCCCGGCGTCGACGCGGTCCACGCGGTCGACGCGGCCGGTGTCCATCCGCTGCTGCTGGCGATCGGCCACGAAAGATACGTCCCCTACGAGCCGCGACAACCACGCGAGCTCCTGACCCAAGCCAACGCGATCCTCGGCCAGGGGCAGCTCTCATTGGCCAAGTATCTCTGGATCGCCGCGAGCGAAGATTTCGAAGAAAAAAGGGGACATTCTACTTTTTCCCGAAAACCGGTGGACGCTTCCCACCCTGCACGGGCGCAAAAAGTTGAATGTCCCCTTTTTTCCCCTGTGTATCAGATCGAGGCCTTTTTCCGGCATATGCTCCGTCGAGTTGACTGGCGGCGTGACCTCCATTTCCAGACGGCCACGACGATCGATACGCTCGACTACTCCGGCACGGCGATCAATGAAGGTTCAAAGCTGGTTATCGCCGCGGCAGGGCCTCCGATCCGTGAGCTGTCCGGCTCGTTCCCCGGCACATTCCATCTGCCCGAGGGACTCGGCTTTTCCTCGCCGCAAGTCGGCATGGAGGGCATCCTCGTGCTTCAAGGGCCCAGCTATGCGTCGCATCCCGAGGCGGTTTGCCAGTTTACCGAGCAGCTCGACATCGCGGCCTCGCCAGAAGGCTATCCGCTGATCGTGATCGCCGACGACAGCTCGTTCACTGCCCGCAATTTGGAGAACCTGCTCTGGGTCACGTTCACCCGCAGCAATCCGGCGACCGACGTGTACGGCGTCGGTTCGTTCACCGAATCGAAACACTGGGGCTGCCGCGGCCCATTGGTAATCGACGCCCGGATCAAACCTCACCACGCCCCGCCGCTCGTCGAAGACCCCGAGGTCACCGCCCGCGTCAACCACCTCGCCGCCCCCGGTGGCCCACTGCACGGGTTGCTTGGCGTATAAAAAATGCAGTGCGAGTCTCTACACTCAAAATAAAAAAACCGCCGAGCTTCTTTAACGCATGAAAACGGGTGTGTGCTCTCATGCGTCGCGAAGCTTGGCGGTTAAAGAGAAATGGCAACAAAAATCGCCATCAGCAATGATGTGTTTCGTCCTGTTTTATTTTTAAGAGCAGGTATCCTTCCCAAATTCAGGGAAAGGCCAAAATGCTCTGTAGCGGTCCTTTTTAAAAGCTGGATAATATCATTCAGGTCAGTATTATGATAGAGGTTCGCAATACCGGATTCAACCCTTTTTTGCGCAATAGCACCCCGTTTTGCGCATATAAGGGAATTTGCCTTGATGAAAATGGTTTATACGCCAGCTTTTGAAGGCATTTTTTTCGTAAAGCCTTTTGTGGAGAGGTCTTATGCCTCTATCTTTCCAGCGGGGGGAGTGGCTCTTCTAAAACGCCCTTCTCGCGACGCCAGACCAAAAGACCCTCGACGACCATCCAGTAGGTACCGAGATAGATGGCCAGGTAGACAATTGCCAACGCGACAATCGACGGGAGAAAAATTTCTCCGCCCCGATGATAGACCCAAAGGCCGAGTATCACGGCGATCGGTAGCGAGATCCAAACGGAGTAGTGTTCGGGATTATGCGCACATTTGGTTTTGGTCTTTTGCTTTTCAGTTTATAAATGATACTGTGGAATTTTCAGCCGCTCGCCATCTTTCAAGGCCGACTGATGGGCGACGACGCCGGCGACGCTCATCGCCAATGCTTTGGTGACGTCGACGGCCGGGGTGCGGTCTTCGAGGATCGCAGTGACGAACTCGTCGCACAATCGGCCGTGCGATCCGCCATGCCCGCCCGGTTTGACGCCTGGCGGAAGGGGCGGTTGTACAAGCTCGGGCAATTTTTCTTTCGGCGTCAGACCGGTGTACTTATTATCGATGTAGGCACCGTGCCGTCCCATGACGCGACCGGTTTCGGAGCAACGCTGCCGCGCGTTCATCGAGGTCAGCATGCGTGAGACGCTGCCGTCGGTCGTGGTATACAGCCCGAACTCGGAGCCAAAGTGGTTATTGTACTGGTTTTCTTTATAGTAAGGCAAGTGTCCCGGGGTGCCGAGGGCGGAAACCGACGTGAATTGGCCGCCGGTGACCCCGACGTAATAAGCGGTCGAGTGCGTTGCGTACCAAAGCGGCGGCATCCCTTTACGCCAATCTTTATAAGAGGGCGTCGGTTTCTTCGAGGCGTGATAGTGGAAATACTCTCCTTCGGAATAGACAAGCTTACCGAAGCCGCCCGCTTCGTAGATTGCCCGCATCGCACAGCAGTTATGCCGAAAGTAGCTGGTCTCGAAAAGCATGTATTTCTGGCCGGTTTTTTTGACCGTCTCGAGAAGCTCGTCCGCTTCTTCGAGCGATCCGAACACGGCCGGAACGGCGGTCGCGACATGCTTGCCATGTTTCATCGCTTCGATCGCGTGTCTCGCATGAGCGGGCGCGTCGGTCGCGGCAAAAATCGCTTCGATCGAATCATCTTTGACCATTTCTTCGAGCGAAGGGTAAGTCTTTTTGCATCGGCATGCCTTCGCGAGGTTTTGGCATCGATCGGGGAACAGGTCGGTTACCGCAACCACTTCAACGTTTGGGTGATCTTGGAAACCAAACGCGGCTCCAAATCGGCAGTAACCATATCCGGCGATTCCGACACGAATCTTGCGATCAGAAACCGGCTCCCATTTTTTATTGGATTGGATCTTCGGTCCATGGTCTTCAAAACCGGGGATCGGTTTTTCTTTTCCTTGGGCGACGGTCGCCAATCCGAACGCAGCGGCACCGGCACCGAGGCTTCCAAGAAATGAGCGACGTGAGGTAGGATTTGACATGGCAATTTCTCTTGTGGGGCAAAAAGAGGTAAGGAGTGGAAAACGGCATGCAAACTTCTTGGTGGGAAATAAGGTGGATGCCGTTTTGAAGTAATGGTAGGCCATTGGCAGGCATTCTAACCTTTAAGGTAACTAACCGTCGCACGTGGGTCAACAAATGAAAAACACATAATGACCCACCATTATGGGTGGGTTGAACCGACTTTCATGGCAGTCCACCCAGTAGAGTGGATTTTTCTCGGAAATCGCGAAGATCGAGCCGATTTTGGCCGATATTGCTCCGACCAGGTCATTTTGAGGAAGTTTGAAGTTCGGACTGGGTAAGATTGTGGCCAGAGATTTTGCTGTTTTTACTCGATTATTCCCCTCGTTAGCGGTTGCAATGGGCGGGCGAAATGTTAGACTTAGCTTCTTATTGTGCACTGTAGTGTGATCTCTGCGGCGATCGCTTGGCTGATAATATAACAGAATAGTTGCCCCGGCCAGACTTTTCGTTGTCAGAGTAGTAAGAAATGGAATTACGTAGTAAGAGAATAATGGTATGAGGAATGAGCTTCGGGAGAAGCTTCCCCTGCCGGGCAACGCGGAGGATTACGGAAACGATGACTATTTCCAAAGAACAAAAAGACAAAGTAATCGGCGAATTTAAACTTAGCGACAGCGACACAGGCAGCCCTGAAGTACAGATCGCTATCCTGACGACTCGGATCAACGGTTTGACCGATCACATGCGGACCCATAAGAAAGACTATGGTAGCCGTCGCGGCCTTTTGGCCTTGGTAAGCCGCCGTCGTCGTCTGCTTGATTACGTGAAGGGGAAAGATCCCCAACGTTACTTGGATATTATTCATCGTTTGAATATCCGTAAGTAAAGTCTCGGTCCGCCTTGGTTGGTGGTTCCGAGCTTAAAATTTGTCGGATTGGTGTTAGTGAATTAGTATGGCTCGCCGGGTGGATTTTTCGTCCGGTGGGCATTTGTGGCATCTCATTCCGTGTGGTTTGCGTCGTGCGGAATGGTCGGTTTTTGCCCTTCTTCCCCACATGGTTCGACGCTCCTGAAGCGAAGTGCTTATGAGGAGTCGCCGGTTTCTTCGAGACTTCGACGATACGTCGGTTCTTGGTCGACGTGATATGGGTTGTCGTTGCTCTAGGGTCCAAGCGTCTGTGTTTTGCCGACCGTTTTGGTTGCGATCACTCGCCTCTTGAAGTGTATTTAAAATTGGTTTTTTGTGTCTCGCGTCCGTTTATAGATGACATAAGGCGTTGCATGAGTAAAATCGTTTTAAGTTGCGAAGCCATTTTGCATTCCTTTGTGTTATGTGTTGTTGATAATTATTAATGTCCTGGTGCGGAAGCACCAACCAAAAAAGTAAAGAAAAGTTAGGAATTGGAAACGTGAAAGTACGTGTAGAAAAAGAAATTGGCGGACAAGTTTTTTCGATCGAGACCGGCGAATTGGCCAAACAGGCGTCAGGGAGCTGTCTCGTTCAATATGGTGAAACCGTGGTTTTGGCGACGGCAACGACTGGTGCTCCGCGACCGGGAATCGATTTTTTCCCGCTGACCTGTGATTACCGCGAGCGAGTTGCCGCGGCCGGTAAATTCCCCGGTGGCTTTCTGAAGCGAGAAGGTCGTCCGACGATGAAAGAGACGTTGACCGCTCGGTTGATTGACCGCCCGATCCGACCGCTCTTCCCCGAGTGGTTCAACGATGAAGTGCAGTGTCAGGCGTTTGTTCTGGCCAGTGACCGCCAAAACGATGGCGATGTGTTGGCGATGAACGGGGTCTCAGCCGCGTTGGCGGTCTCACCACTGCCGTTCCTCGGACCGATCGCGTCGGTTCGGATGGCCTATGTCGAGGAAAAATTTGTGCCGTTCCCGACCCAAGAGCAATTGGAAGAGAGCGATCTCGACTTGATCGTCTCCGGTAGCAAAGAAGCGGTCCTGATGATCGAAGGTTTCGCTCGCGAGTTGGGCGAAGACGTCATGGCCGAAGCGATCATGACGGCCCATGGCTATATCAAGGAAATCTGCGACATGCAGCTCGAATTGATCGAAAAAGTACAGCCGGTCAAGAACGAGTACGAAATTCCCGAGCCGGATGGGCTGCTCGATACGCTCAAAGAGAAATATTACGACGCCCTTTACGAAGCGAAGCACACCGAGGGCAAACAGGCCCGCGCCGAGGCGTGCGATGCCTTGAAAGAAAAAGCCGTCGCCGAGATGATCCCTGATCCGGAAGCGGAAGGAGCGATCGCGCCCGATCGTTTCAACCACGAGTGGCATGAACTGGAAGCGATCGTCATCCGAGCCCAGATCCTTTCGGGCACGCGGCCTGACGGTCGTGACATGACGACGATCCGCCCGATCGAGTGCCAGACCGACGTGCTGCCTCGCGTTCACGGTTCAGCTGTCTTCCAGCGAGGTGAAACGCAGGCGTTGATCACCGTCACCTTGGGTACCGGCCGCGACGAGCAGCGAGTGGATGGCCTGTTCGAAGAGTATTCGAAGCGGTTCATGCTCGATTACTACTTCCCGCCGTTCTCGGTAGGCGAGTGTCGTCCGATCCGTGGCCCTGGCCGACGTGAAATCGGTCACGGTGCCTTGGCCGAACGAAGTGTCAAGCCGATCCTGCCCGATCCGGACGTCTTCCCGTACACAATCCGGATCATCTCGGACATCCTCGAATCGAACGGTTCCAGCTCGATGGCGTCCGTTTGTGGTGCCACGCTGGGTCTGATGGCCGCCGGCGTCCCGATCACCAACCCGGTGGCCGGTATCTCGGTCGGGCTGGTCAAAGAGAGTGACGACAAGTGGGTTCTTCTGACCGACATCCTCGGCGACGAAGACCACTTCGGCGACATGGACTTCAAAATCGCCGGCACGCAGAACGGGATCACCGGGATCCAGTTGGACCTGAAGATCAACGGGATCAGTGAAGCGATCATTCGTGCGACGTTGGAACAGTCCAAGGAAGCACGGATTGACATCCTCCGCAAGATGCTCACGGCGATGCCGCGACCGAGCAGCGAGATTTCGGCTTGGGCACCGCGTCTGCTCCAGACGCAAATCGACCCCGACAAGATCGGCCTGTTGATCGGTCCCGGCGGCAAGACGATTCGTGCGATCCAAGAATCGACCGGTGCGTCGATCGAAGTGGATGACGACGGTCGCGTTATCGTCGCCAGTGCTTCGTCCAAGTCGGCCGAAGCGGCAATGGCACAGGTCGAAGCATTGACCGCGTCGGTCGAAGTCGGCCGGATCTACGAAGGTCGCGTCACGAGCGTCAAGGATTTTGGTGCGTTCGTCGAAATCATCCCCGGCAAGGATGGCCTCTGTCACATCAGCGAGCTCTCGGACCAATATGTTTCGAGCGTTGCCGAAGTGTGCAAGGTGGGCGACGAGATGCGAGTCAAAGTGATCGCCGTCGACGAACAAGATCGAGTCAAGCTCAGCCACAAGGCGGTCTTGCTCGAAGAGAACGAAGTTGCCGAAGGAGCGTAACTCGCTCTTTAAATTTAATGAAAGTAGCACGACCGCCCGGAATTTTTCTGGGCGGTCGTTTTTGAAAGCAGTAGGGTGCGTCTGGACGCACCGGATACAATGACCTTTTTGCGGTGTGTCTTGACGCACCCTACAAAAAAATGTTTTTTTCGATTGACGGATGTGACGGGACGGGAAAATCGACGCAGATGGATCGGCTCTGCGCTTGGTTGGAGTCGCTCGGCCATACGATCCTAACCTGTCGCGACCCGGGCAGTACCGGCCTGGGCGAAGCGGTGCGCGAGATTTTGCTCGATCGGGCCGACCTGACGATCGACCGCACGAGCGAGATGTTTCTGTATATGGTGGCCCGATCACAGTTGGTGCGAGAGGTGATCCGCCCTGCCATGGCCGAGGGAAAAACGGTGGTCTGCGACCGCTATCTGCTGGCCAACATCGTCTATCAAGGCTACGCTCGCGGGCTGGATCCCGAGTTGATCCGCGAGATCGGCAAAACCGCCACCGGTGGCTTGGAACCGGACGTGACGATCGTTCTTGACATGTCCCCCGAGGCGGCTGCCGCACGACTCGACCGACCGCTGGATCGGATGGAACAGCAAGGGCTCGAGTTCAACCTCCGGGTTCGCGACGGTTTTCTCGCCGAAGCGGCCAAATTCCCCGAGCGGATCGCCGTGATCAACGCCGACCGGCCCGTCGACCAGGTCGAGCAGGCCATCCAATTGGCAATCCAACAAACATGTCCCCACATTCTCGATTAGTTAGCCCGGTCGCCTGCGGCCGGTCATGAGGCGGTAAAAAAATCTTTACCATACGAGGCTTCTTCCCATGGCCAACCGTAAGAATCATTACGAGGCGGCTTTTGAAGCGTACCTACGCGAGCGGAAGGTCCCCTATGTCGCCGTGGACGAGGCACGGCGGAGCCTGTTGCCTGAAGGGGACTCGCTGAAGAGTCTCGACTTTATCATCTCTTCGTCGAAGCAGATCTCTTGGCTGGTCGACGTGAAGGGCCGCCGTTTCCCGAGCGGGGATCAGCATAAACAGTACTGGAAGAACTGGTCAACCCAGGACGACCTCCGGAGTCTCCATCGTTGGGAGTCGATGTTTGGCCGGGGCTTTCAATCGCTTTTCGTTTTTACGTACCACATCGTCGGCGATCGGGCCCCCTTGCCGGAGGAGCAGCTTTTCGAGTATCGCGAGTCGCTCTATGGCTTTGTCGGGATCCGTCTGAGGGAGTACATCACGTGTGCCCGCCAGATTTCCCCTGCCTGGGACACGGTCGCCATGTCGAGCACCAATTTCCGCCACCTTGCCCGCCCGATCGAGGCATTTTTGTAATCTTCGCACTTTGTCAGGGCGAGCCCTGACCTACTAATTTCCGGAAAATAGGCAAACTTTATCGAATTTTCCGGCTGGGGCGACCGATATTCTGCTATAAGTGTCGATTTAGGTCGTCGCGAGGGCCAATTTCTATCGATTTGGACCTAAAAAAATTGTTCCAAAAGGCAGTAGAATCCAAAACTGGTCTTTACGCAGATCGTCCGAATCGGCACAATATCGCGTCAGTACCTTATCACCGGTCCCGAATCGGTGACGAGGCGTACAACGCAAGTGAAAAGTCTACATTTTCCCCCACCCAAGTCGGCAACTCACCTCTCTGGAGGGGTGACGATCAGGCATGGAAGCCGACTGTAACAGCAAGGAGTGCTGAAAGTGAAACGTTTACCCTGTTTTCTCGCCATCGTGGGCCTCGTTCTCTCGACCGCCGTCGTCTCGGCCCAAACCAATTATCGACCCCCTACAAACGGCTCGAACCAGTATGGGACTCGTACGACCCAGCCGCCGCGGACTACTGCTCCTGCTGTCTCCAGCCCTGCTGTCTCCAGCACCGTGGCAGTGATCGACCTGACCCGTGTTTTCAAGCAGCATCCCGAATTTGTTTCTTTCCAAAAAGAGCACGAAGGCGCAATGAAGAACTTGAAAGCTCGCATGGATCAAGAGAATCAAACGATCCAAAATCTGTACAAACAAATGAAAGAGCTGAAGGTTGGTTCGATGCGGTATACGCAAATCGATAGCGAAATCACCAACCGCAAGGCCAAATTTCAAGCAGATATGGAACTGCAAGAAAAGCAATGGTTGCTTCGTCAAGCGGGAATGTATCATCGTGTTTATAGCCAAGTGCAAAGTGCGATTCAGCAAGTTGCAGCTCCACGAGGAATTCTGATGGTTCTTCAAACCACTGACATCCCGAGTGATCCGGAAAGGCCGGCGACGGTGAAACTCAATCTTGAGAAAGAAGTTGTTTGGAGCAACAGGTCGGTTGATATTACAAATTCGGTAATTGCTGCAATCAATCCTGGTCCTAAACCACCTTACAATAATGCCGGACGAAGTGGTGCAACGACTAGATAGGATAAGTATTGTTGACTCATAAGAGCAAGGCAATACACCTTTGTTTCTTAACCTGCTTTCGTTCTTTTACCAACAACCCCTAGTTGGATCGTGTGGCGCATGAGGCGCCGCACGGGCTGACACGTAAAGGGATTACATCATTCGTTCAAGGATGAGCACCGAGTGATGAGCAAAATTCAGCACACTCTTGCGTCAAATACCGTGCCAATCGAGGGCCGCGGCTACTGGTCGGGTGAACCGGTCCGTGTCGAATTTCGACCTGCGGAGGTCGACGCGGGCTTGACGTTCGTTCGAAGCGATCTGCCCGGCTGCCCACGGATTCCCGCTACGGTGGAGAATCGGATCCAAATCCCCCTTCGGACCAGCCTTCAAGCCGAAGGGGCACGAGTGGACATGGTTGAGCACATCTTGGCCGCCCTCGGTGGCCTTGGGGTAGATAATTGTGAGATTTGGGTCGACCGTCCCGAGATGCCTGCTTGTGACGGTTCGAGTCTCGCTTTCGTCGATGCGATCGACGAGGCGGGCCTCATCTCGCAGGGAATTCCACGAAAAACCCTCTGCATCGATAGCGTCGTTCGGGCATCGCACGGTCAAAGCCATATCGAAGCGATCCCGATGGCGGGCGAGAATCTGACGCTCGCCTACCATCTCGACTATGGGGAAGGGCCGATCGGGCGTCAATCGCTCCGGTTGCTCCTCACGCCCGAGTCGTTCCGGCGCGAGCTGGCCCCGGCCCGAACGTTCATCCGTCAAGAGGAGGCTGCGCGTCTTCAAGCCGAGGGACTTGGTACGCACGTTTCGCCTCGCGATCTCTTGATCTTCGGCCCGGATGGCCCGATCGACAATCACTTGCGTTATGAAGACGAATGCGTTCGTCATAAACTGCTCGATCTGGTCGGCGATTTGACGCTTGCCGGGTGTCGGCTGATCGGTGCCTATACGGCCGACCGCAGTGGCCATTTTCTCAACGGACAGCTCGTCCGAAAGCTGCTTTTTCCCGAGCAGCAAACGCTCACGATCTTCGACGGTGAAGAAGATGAGCTGAGAAAATGTGCATGAGGATTAAATGTAAATGAATGTTAGCGGCGACGCTTGTCGTCGTGTTTTTAACGTGGGGGCAAGCCCCACCGCTAACAAATTTTAGAGGAAAACATCATGGCCCAACTTCGTATCGCTGTCGTAGGAGCAGGACGTTTAGGTGGTTTTCATGCCCAAAAGGCGGCCGCCAATCCTCAACTCGACCTGGTCGGGATCGTCGACCCGTCGGCTGCCGCTCGGGATCGGGTCGCTTCCCAGTGCGATACGAAAGGGTATGCCGACTATCGGACGCTGCTCGACGAGATCGACGCGGCCGTGGTCGCGGCTCCGACCTCGCTTCACTTTCCGATCGTGCACGACCTGCTCGATGCAGGCAAGCACGTGCTCTGCGAGAAACCGCTCTGCCCCACTACGGACGAGTCGAGCCGGCTGGTCGACACGGCCGCCATGCGGAACGTCGTGCTCCAGGTGGGCCACGTCGAGCGGTTCAATCCGGCGTTCGAGGCGGTTCGTTCGAGTACGACCGACGCCAAGTACATCGAAGCGGTTCGGTCCAGTGGGTTCACGTTCCGCAGCACCGACGTCGGTGTCGTGTTGGACCTGATGATCCACGATATCGACCTGGTCCTGGCGATGGTCGACTCGCCCGTGCGAAGTGTCGAAGCGTTAGGAGTTTCGGTGATGGGCGGTCATGAAGACGTGGCGAACGCACGGCTCCATTTCGAGTCGGGCACGGTCGTCACGCTCAGCGCGTCCCGCGTCAGCCCGACCGCCGCACGAACCATGAAGGTCTGGTCGGCCTGCGGGTATACCGAGATCGATTTTGGGGCTCTGTCGGCCAAGGTGATCGAGCCGTCCGACGCACTGCGTAACCGGACGTTTGATGTCGAGAGCCTCTCGCCCGGGCAGGTGGACCACTATCGCGAGCATCTGTTTGACGAGTGTCTGCCTTGCCGCGAAGTCCAGTGCGAGCGGATCGACGCACTCGAGGCCCAGCAAGCCGATTTCCTCGCGGCGATCACCTCCGGCGGTTCACCACGAGTCACGGGCGTTGCCGGTCGTGACGCGGTAGCGGTCGCCGAGATGGTTCTCGAGTCGATCGGGTCCCACGCCTGGACCGGTCAAGTCGACGGCCCCGTCGGCCCGATGGCCGAACCTCGTCCGCAAATTCTCTCTACGCCGAAGTGGCACGCTCAACCGGCGCAACAAAAAGAAGCCGGGTAGAATTTCGCCCTGTGTTCTATTGCTAGTCAGGGTTCGTTAGCCGCGCGACTTTATGTCCGCGCTCGGGATAACAGAGGTTAACGCTTAGCGCTTTGCGTGAAATTTGTCCAGCACTAAAAGTGAACGCGTATACGTATCGATACAAGAGCGCGGAGCAAGCTCAGCGGCTAACGAACGTGCGCACGGCTGGAGCGATTTCACTCGTGAACGGTTATGCGCCGATGGATCGTGATTTTACGACTTCATCGCCGTGACCAAAATCTGTGACGTGCTCTTGCGCATGATGCGAGGATCGACCTCGTCGCCCGCCATAAGCGTGGCACGAACCTGCTTGCCGGAGATGAAGACCGGCTTCTCCTCGTCGTGGTTTTCCATCAGGTCGACCCGGCCGAGCGACTCGTAGAACGCCGCGAAGCCGACGTTCAGCGGATGGATCTGGAGATCGCCCTTGAGGTCATCGAAGATTCCCTGGGCATCGAAGTCGCCCCAGATCGGCGAGCCGTCGTGATACGGCGCGTCGGCATGTTTCCGACCGATGACGATGTCGGTGAAACCGAAGTTCTGGCGATAGATCGCGTGCATGACCGCCTCGGAAGGACCGCCGTAGAACATCTTGATGTCGAGGCCCAAAAGGATGACCCGATCGGGCACCTCTTCGCCACGCGATTGCCACAGCGCGGTGTCGCTGTCCCCTTGCCCGAGTGCACGGTCTTGGATCAGACGCTCATAGGTTTGCATCCGGATCTCGGCGTTGACGTCGTCCCCTTTCGTCTCGCCGACCAAGGGATTGAGGCATGCACCCGCGTTATGACCGGCTCGCAGAAGCGTCTCCAGGCCATAGACCAGAGCGTATTCGTGGGCACGGTGCAGCGGGTTTCGCGTCTGAAACGCGACGACCCGATCCCAGCCTTTTTCGGCCAGCAGGGCACGAACCTCGCGAGGCGAGAGGACGTACTTGCCGAAGTTCGGGTTGACCGGCTGCGGGACGGTCCGGATTTCACCACCGATCAGATGCGTCTTGTCGGCATCCCCCTTCAAAACCATGTCCGCGCCGGGATGGTCGGTCCGCTCGGTCCCGTAGACCTTCGTGAGATACTTCATCTTGTCCCACTCGAAGACGTCCGAGATGTCGAGCGTCCCGAGCAGCTCGCCCGCGTTGTCGACCAGCGCGACCGTTTGACCCTTCGAGAGCTTCGCGGCCAACTCGGCCGTGACCGGCAGCGAGATCGGAATGGTCCAAGCGTATGGTTTCCCGTTGTACTCGATCACCTGTTCTTCGAGGACCCGATCGTAGGTAGCCTGATCCATCGGCCCGGTCAGCGGGCTGAGACCACCGTCGCCAAATCGGAAGACGCTCGACGTATCGGCCTCGGAGACCGGGACTTGAACGAGCGAGGCGGCTTCGGCTCGGAACGCTTCGAGCTGGTCGGCGGGCACGGTGCGGCAGACAGGTTCACTGAGTCCACCATGGACAGGTACGAGGGAAGACATGAGGGGATTCCTTTGGGTTTTGTGGTGTGAGTTTAAAACCGAAATTGGGATATGGTTCCTATTTCGGGTATTGAACGGTTCAAAAGCGACGAGCAAGCTCGACGGCTAAAAGCACGTTATTTATTATGGTTAGGTAATTTGGGGCACTCAAAACCAGCCAGTATACTCCTGAAACTATCGACCAACAACGACCCCCGTGCTAAATCGGCCCGAAACAACCCCTACATCCCCCCCAAACGGGAGTGCCAGCATGTAATATTGTTGACTTTTTGGTAAGATCGTAGTCGAATGGAAAGATAGGGAAAGTTTTTTGGTAGGAGCTTCCGCTCCAGGGGGATAGTATGCCTATCTTTCGGGAACAGAAGTAAAAACGGCCAGATAACAGCGGTAAAGACAAGTCCTACTTCAAACTTCACACTTCAAACTTCGAATGGAAGAGGCTATCCATGACCATGTGGTCTACGAACATCAAAATTCTTCGCCGTCGGGCCACCCGATCCTCGGGCCGGCGATCTGGTTTCACGCTGACCGAAATGCTTATCAGTGTGACGTTAACGCTCATGTTGATGTGGGGCGTGGCAGAGATTTTCAGTGTGGTCGCCAATAGCGTCAACGACTCTCGGTCCATACTCGGCATGAGCGATCGGCTACGAGCAACGAAGGCCCGTTTGATGATGGACCTCGACGGGGTCACCGCCCCCATGAATCCCCCCCTCAGCCCCGGCGATAATTATGGCTACTGGGAATTGATCGAAGGATACGCTGGAGCACATAATCCCCTTAGCAGCTGTGCGATAAACACGGATGAAGGGACCGAGGATACAACGGCTATTGATTACGATGACCGAATCATTTTCACCACCCAGACCATGACCAACGAACCGTTTATCGGGCGGTCGGGTGGCGGTACGATGGAATCTCGTTTTGCCGAGGTCGCCTGGTTCGTGCGTGGTCGGACGTTGTATCGACGCGTGAAACTGATCCGACCGGATCGTTCGCCTATTGCTTTTAACGGCGGGACATTCGATAGTAGTTATGATTTGTCGGCACGACTGGAAGGCGATCCGGCGAATCCGGGTACGTGGGCATGGATTCCCAACTCGCTGGGCGATCTAACCAAGCGAGAAAATCGGATGTATCACTTGCCGGTTAATCCCGCAACCAAACAAGCATATCTAGCGGCCAATTTCCCGTATAATCTTTATGTCATACAAGATTGGCAGATTCTCGGTTTTCCCACATTAGGAGAAACGTCGAACAGTCAGTGGATGCTTGATTTTACCGGAGGAACTTTTTCTGGAGGTACGCTGACGTCGATTGATCCAACAAAGACCGATCCCCAAAAACCGGATATGGGCGAGATCGATTTTTGGCGAGAGCCGTATCCTTATGAAGAGCTGGATCCGGTTACCGGTAATTTGACCGCCTACCAAGGTTCGCGTCTTGGCGAGGATGTGATCCTGACAAACGTCATCGGTTTCGACGTAAAAGTTTGGGATCCTAGGGCACCCATATTGTCCTATCAAAACCAAGCTATTGAGCCGGGCGATCCTGGTTTTGGAGCTGCTTACGCTGCAAAAGTAGCTAGTGGAAGCTGGAACCCAATCGATTACGGTGCGTTTGTCGATCTCGGTTATGGAGTACCGTTAGGTGCACCAGCAGACCTGTCCGATTTTTCTGACAATCCCGAGGATAAGTCCGGTTTTCAGATAGCTTCCAACAAGTACACCTACATCTACGACACATGGTCGACTCATTATGAGAATGGTGGGCTTAGTCAGAATGGATTGGACGACGATCCGGATGGCGCGGGACCACTTGTTGCTAATGGCATTGTCGATGATGCGGAAGAACTGACGACCTTACCTCCCTATCCGGTACCGTTGAAGGCGATCCAGATCAAAATTCGGGTGTTCGAGCCCGAGAGTCGCCAGATTCGCGAAGTGACGATCGTCCATCGCTTCTCGAAGAAATAGCGTCGATTTTGCACGGCTATTCTTTTTCCAACTGTGTTCGCGCTCGTTAGCCGCGCGACTTTATGTCCGCGCTCTTGTAACAATGCGTACACGCGTCCATTCTTGGTATTGGATGGAATTTCACACAAAGCCGCGGAGCGTTGACCGTTGTTATCCCGAGCGCGGAGCAAGCTCAGCGGCTAATGAACGGGAATTCGGTTAGAACGCCCGCATTAGCGCGACCCCTAATTGTAGGGGTGGACGGGTTCCGATTTCGTCGCTAGTATACAGGCGGTTTGTTTTCTATCACCTTTTACCTACCTATAGCGAGAGAAATACCTATGCCGCTGTTCGAAATTGAAACTGAGGCACATATCATCATCACCTGGGCCGATTCCGAGGAAGAGGCGACCGCGACCGTCTCGGACGCCTACCCAGGTGAGACCGTTATCCGCAATACCCGCCGCCCCCGTGACACGTGGGTCATCTCGAAAGCCGCTTTGGGAATCAGCGGCAAAATCGACCCCTGTTCGACCGCTCGCGACTGCCTGGCCGGTGCGTCGGGCGACAAAGTCCAAGCGATTCGCCTTTATATGCAGAAAACGGGCTCCGATCTCGAACAAGCCCGCAAGGTGATCGAATCGAACATGGTCATGGGCTGGTAAAAAGAAGTTTGAAGTTAGTAGTGTGAAGTTTGAAGGAAATCTGTCCTATTTCACACTTCAAACTTCTTGCTTCAAACTTCCCAAATTGCCATTGCGGCGTTTTCTTATCTTCTGTATGCTCTGAGCCCTAATGCGCCCCTCCTGTGCGCGCTGATAGTCCCTATTTTCCACATTTTCCGGGCTCACCCATGGATTATGAAATTGGGCGATGCACGAGGCATTGCTACGAAACCGAGCGAGAATTCCAGCCGGGCGAGGCATACTATTCCGTGCTCATCGCCGACGGGGTGAATATCGAGCGGCGGGACTACTCCCTCGATGCATGGAAAGGGGAGCCGGAGGAGGCCATCGGGTGGTGGAAGTCGCGGATGCCCGGCCTCGACGCGAAACGGAAACGCTGGGCCCCGAACGACGTCATGCTCGAATTCTTCGACGAACTGGTGGACGAACCCTCGCGACGTGATATGTGTTACGTCCTGAGCCTCCTTCTGGTTCGGCGTCGGATCTTTCGACACGAAGACATCGAAACGGACACGGCGGGCGACGAGTATATGGTGGTCTATTGCCCGCGTCGTGACGAGACCTACCGCATCCCGGCTGCAACCCCCGAGCCCTCGCGAGTCGACGAGATTCAAGAGGAGCTGGCCCAACTGCTGGAGTAGCCGATTACCGCTAACGCCAATAAAAAACCATAAGAGAATTTATCGTGAAACAACGATTTGCTATTCTGTGTTTACTGTCCATCCTTTTCTCCATGGCGGGAACCGGCTGCCAGTTTCTGATGAGGCGAGATTATGCATATCAGAATTTTCCGCGGGTGTTGCCCGAGTCGCCGACGTTGGATCAGGTCGTAGCGGCCGTCAATCAGAATAGCCAACAGATCTACTCCTTTTCGACCAACAAGGCGGAGCTTTCGGTAAGTGGCACGCCGACACTCAATGCGAACATCGCGATGACCCGCCCCCACAACTTCCGACTCCAAGCAGGCCTGCCGGTCATGGGGCCGGAGCTGGATTTGGGGAGCAACGATCAATATTTTTGGTTCTGGGTCAAGCGTGATAAGAACAAGGCGGTCTACTATTGCGAGCATGATCAGTTCGAATCGAGTCCCTTACGTCAGCAGATGCCGATCTCGCCGAAAGAGCTGATCGAGGCGTTCGGCCTGGTCGAGTTCGATCCGGCACTGCCGCACCATCTCTCGACCAATCGGGCCGACGGCCACGTCGAAGTTCGGACCGTCTATCAGACTACCAACGGACCGATGACCCGAGTGGTTGTGGTCCACGGGGCGTACGGTTGGGTCCTTCAGGAAGCACTCTATAACAGCCAGGAACAATTGATCATGTACGCCCAAGCCAAGAAGCATCGCCGCGATCCGCTCTCCGGGCTGGTGATGCCGGAAGTCGTGGTCGTCAACCTGCCGCAGAACCAGATGACCATGCGGGTGGACTTGGGGGATGTCATGATCAATACGCTCGACAACCCGAACCCCGAGCTTTGGACGATCCCGGAAATCCAAGGCACGAAGATGGTAAACATCGGCGGCCCGCCGGTCGAACCCCCTTCGACGCAGGCCTACACCCCGACCGTGCCCGCCTATACCGATCCTTATGGTACAAACCCGAACGTCCCGATCCTGAACGAGACGGGTTCGTTTTAGAGGTTAGTGTGAATGCGATTTTGTTAGCCCGGTCGCCTGCGACCGGTTGGGGTTTCGGCCGCACGCGGTCGGGCTAACGTTTTGGGTTTTGTTACACCGCCAGCGCAAAAAAACCGCTGACCCTTTCGGACCGGCGGTTTTGATGTTAAAGGTTTTCGTTATAGAGCAAACTATTCGGTATTCTTTTGCTCTTTTGCCTTTTTGGCGTTTTCTATCTCTTCTTTTCTGGCTTTTTCCTTTTTGGCCTTGTCTTCTTCAACGAGCTCTTTCGCTTTTTCCAGCTTCGAGTTGATCTCCATCGTAGCCTTTTCGGTCTCTTCGTCTGAGACGAGAGGCTTCAAGTTTTCCGGAGTGCTCGTGGTGATATAGTAATTTCCAATCTTTTCCTCGATGGGAAGGATTACCTTTTTATAAAAACCATATATTGCGCCAGACGTTGCGACTATCAGGGCCACCACTAATGTCACGTTAAAGACAAGGCGACCGAAGCCCTTGCCCACAGCGTCACCAATGTAGCTCCGCTTATTGTTGAGCACGAGGAACATGATGTACGCAATCGGCAGCATTGTGAAGCAGATGGCCGACGCAACCACCGGGAACCACATAGGGGTTTGGGTGATGACGCCCAGATATCCCACGGCCGGAACGAGCGAGAACAGCCGGTATCGCCAGACCGTATACTCTAGGCCGAACATTTCGCAGAACGTGAAACCACAGACCACCATGTGGGTACTGATCGCACCACAGGTCATCCCGATAAATCCGAGGTTGAAGATGACGCGGCCCAGGGTCGGTCCCATGACATTGGCCAGTGACTTGGACGCTTCGAGGGTATTCATGTCTTTATTGACAACATCCGATCCGTCGTACACGCCCGAAACGGTCATGGCAAGCATCATGAGCGACGTTACCAAGACAAAGGGTATAAACATCGAAATAGCCAAGTCCGCCCGCTGAACCCCCTTGTGATGTTTCCCCCAACCTTTTGCCAACAGTGAATAGGGGTAGAGGAATGTCATGTTGATACCGACTGCGGCACCCAACATTCCTAACACGAGCAGGATAGATCCCTTGGGAATGCCGTCGAGACCCAGGAAACCACGTCCCAACTTGTCCCATTCGATAGCACCGATATTATAGAAGACCACGATTCCGAAGGAGATAATCACCGAAGCAATGATGATGCGGAGGAACCATTCATAGATTTTGATGCCGCGAGAATTTCCACCGTAATTCCAAGTCGTAATGATGCTGACCAGGAGAATCACGCCGCCGATACCGAACTTAACACCATTTTGTGCAGCCTCGGAGTCCGGAGTGGCTCCCAGCACCTTTGCCATATCCCACGCGGCATTGGATGCGAGTCCATATTGCGGAAAGTGCCAGATGATCGAGGCCATGACGGTACCCAACGCCCAGAAGAACGCCATCGTCAATTTGCCGTTACGCCCGAATGCGCTGCCGCCGATCGAGAGATCGAACTCGCGACCGAACGCCTTGTACGGTCGTTCACCGGTCGTCAGAACAATATTACCGAGCGCCATGAGCATCATGATGCCGAGGAACATGGCAAGCGGTTGGACCCAAAGAAGTTTGTAGCCGAACGAGGCACCTGCCATGACCGAGGCGGCTGCGCTTCCGGCACCGAGGGTCATCGCACTTTGGAGCAAGCCGGGACCGCTTCGCTTGACGTATCCACCAAGCCTGCCGAAAAATGGCTTGGCGTTCAGTTCCTTGAGCTGCTCGACCTCACGGTTTAGCTTCTCTGGATCCCACTTCGCGGCCATGGGAAGGCCTTTGTTTTCATCTGCCATGAAACGCACTCCTAAAAAATAAAGAAATTCATTACTAGTCAGCGGACTTGAAAAATTGAAAAACAAGGTAACGAGACAAAAACTCGCAATTTATTAACATACCAAAAACAGGCGGCCAAAAAAACTACCCCCCGTTGCGCAGAATCGGAGAAATTTTGCACCATAGTCCGAATATTCCGGCCGGTTCGAGATTCCGCGACTCGGCCGCCGCTTCGCGAAGGCGTCACCACGACTCGGGGGGGGTGCCCCTACGAAAATCGTGCCAAAGTTGCTATCCTGAAGCTTTGTTGCCACCAAAATCTTGATGTACGAAGAAAAAGGATCTCACGCCGTGCCCTCTCCCGCTGTCAAACGTGCCCTTATTAGCGTCAGTGATAAAACCGGTCTCGACGATTTTGCTCGCGGACTCGCCGAAGCAGGTGTCGAAATTTATAGCACCGGCGGCACTCGAAAATTCCTCGAAGAGGCCGGGCTGACCGTGCGTGACGTTTCCGAGTATACCGGTTTCCCCGAGATGATGGATGGCCGACTGAAAACGCTCCACCCGAAAGTTTTTGGCGGGATCCTTTGTCGCCATGACATCGACTCCGATATGGCAGGCATCGCCGAGCATGGGATCGTGCCGTTCGAGTTGGTCGTCGTGAATCTTTATCCCTTCGAAGCAACCGTCGCTCGCGAAGGAGTTACGATGGCCGAAGCGATCGAGAAGATCGACATCGGCGGCCCGTCGCTCGTTCGAGCCGCGGCCAAGAACCACGCGTTTGTCGCCATCGCCACGGACGCTTCGCAATACGATCGGATCCTCGAAGAGATCCAAAAAGAAGGGACCATTTCGTTGGCCCTGCGTACCGAGCTGGCCGGAGCCGCCTTTGCCCATACGGCCGGTTACGATCGGGCCATCGCCGACTATTTCGCCGGAATGACGGCCGAAGAAGGCTTGCCTGCGACGATGTCGGTCTCGGTCACTCGTCAGGCCGTGCTCCGCTATGGCGAAAACCCGCACCAATCGGCGGCCGTCTATCGCGATCCGGCGGCAACCGACCAGAGCGTGCTCGGCGCGGTGCAGCTCAACGGCAAGGAACTGTCTTACAACAACCTGCTCGACCTGGACGCCGCGTTGGATATCGTTCGCCCGTTCGCCGAGCCGGCCGTTTCGGTCATGAAACATAACAACCCGTGCGGGACGGCGGTTTCCCAGACGCTGGCCGAGGCGACCCGACGTGCGATGGCGGGCGACCCGATGAGTGCGTTCGGCTCGATCCTCGGCATGAATCGGGCGGTCGATGCCGACACGGCCGAAGTGCTCGCCGAGCCGGGCCTCTTTATCGAAGCGATTATCGCCCCCGACTTCTCGCCCGAGGCACTGGAAATTTTGACCACACGTCCGAAGTGGAAAGCAAACGTGCGGCTCATGCGTACCGGGCCATTGCCCGAAGTAACGCCGCGCCTTGCGTGCCGATTCCTGACCGGTGGCATGCTCGTTCAACAAGCGGACAACCAGCCCGACCCGGAAGACGAGTGGAAAGTGGTTACCGAGGCCCAACCGGCCGATGCTCAGATGGCCGACCTGCGGTTTGCGTGGGAGATGGTTCGGCACGTCAAGTCGAACGCGATCGTGGTCGCCAAGGAGCGGATGCTGCTCGGTGCCGGGGCCGGCCAGATGAGCCGAGTCGACTCGGTCGAGATCGCGATCCAAAAGGCGGGCGACCGGATCGCAGGGGCCGTGATGTCCTCTGACGCCTTTTTCCCGTTCCCCGACTCGATCGAGCGTGCGGCCGCCGCCGGCATTACGGCGATCATCCAGCCGGGCGGGTCGCGGGGGGACGATAAAGTGATCGAAGCGTGTAACGCCCACAACATCCCCATGATCTTCACCGGCCGAAGACATTTTAAACATTAGACGTTTTCCAAGCCTTATGCCGTGGCGGTGCCCGTTAGCCCCGTCGCGTGTGACGGGAATTTTGTCGCACCTTACCGGTCGCACGCGACCGGGCTAACATATAGAATTCGTTCAGCTTATCATAGAAACCAAAAGGATTCCTCATGCATATGCAATTCATTGAGATGCCCGGTTCGGTGCTCTTTCGTTTGACCGAAGAAGATGGTGGTCCGAGTCGGCCCGAGCTGGAGCAGGTTGGCGTGCATGAAGAGAGTATCGTGCGGATCAACCGTCAGGGCGACATCGAGCTCCGCAAGCCGGACGGCTGGGATTTGATCGGTGGTCTGTTGGGGGATTTTGAAACGCGGGTTCGCGAAGCGACCGGTCTCGACTGGTTGTAACGCATTTATCAACGGCATATTTATGGAAATCATTCTTG
>JASFHG010000001.1:0-23348 GCA_050123355.1 Planctomycetia bacterium | reverse complement strand
ATAAACGTGTCGCCGGCATACGGATCGCCCAGCTCCTCAACCGTGATATGGCTGTCATGCAGGAAGGTGCGTGTCACCGGAACCCCTAACACCGTGATCTGCTTTGACATCTCGGCCATATACGCGAATTCAGTTTGCATTATTATCATCACACATCCTGTTGATTTTCGTGACGATGTCGGCAGGGAGACCGGCATAGATCGGTGTCACCTCGTGTGGATAGGCCACCAATGCCCCGGACACGATGGTGTTGAACTGATCGTCAAGTCGCGATCGCAGAAGATCCCAGGCCAGATCGGCGGCTGTGGCATTCCTGGTACGTTCGTGTTGGGCGATCGGCTCAATGTGCGTTGACACCCGACACACCAGATGATGGATGACCTCAGAGAAGACCTGAGAGACACTGATCGAATGCGTGATCCGCGTCATGCCCGACATGGATGTTGACTCAATGCGTTGCGTCTGCATGGCGTACAGTGGTCGTTCTTTGTTTTTCCATCTCAAAAATGCCTCTAACGAGTCGAAAAAGATGTGTGCGCGGTCCATCGTTACCCCTCCACGACAAAGGCCGGCTGTGCGCCGTCCGCATTGATGAGCGTGACCGGTTTCAGGCCGTCCGGCACGATGGGCACATTGTTGTGTGTCCGGGGTAAATGCTTAAAATCATCCGCCCGGTAGACGTGAGCCGCTGGAATGCGGCGGTTTGAATACTGAATTCGTGGCATAAGACGCACCTCTCGCGTTGTGTTGTAGAACGTGAAAACATATGCCCCGCCGTGGCCGTGACCAGGGTGAAAACTGGCTTCGGGCTCGATGACTACCGCAATAGATTAATATGTGCGAGTGTAGCCGGAACCGTGCCGCCCATCGCGTACCGGGCAGGGCGTGTTGCTGTTAGTACAGTGGCGTACAGCCTGAAAGGAATATCAGGAGTATCACCGTCAGCGCGTTGAATAGTCGTAGCATCGGACAACCCTCCTCTTCGATGTGGTGTGAGTGGGGCCGGATACAACATGTGTCTACGGCTGAAGACGGGGGCCTGACTACGGAAGTACCGTTGTTCGTGTCGAAGGAACACCGCCAGGCCCCGGGAATGTCCTTCGAATGCGTGTTACGGATGGGACACTTAATTCGTTGGTTGCATATGAAAGTATACCAGCATATTTCCGCGTAATGGCCGGAAATTCATATGAACGCCGAGACCTTTGGCGTCATCTGTACACAGGGTCTTCAGGAACGATTTCAGCCAATGTAAGCGCTTACGGCTTCTGTTATAGTCTATCATGAGGTACGGATCTCCCCCAGGCGTTAGATATTCATGCACCGTATACGTGTCTCTCATCCATTGTTGGCGTAAGACGCGGTGAATCGTGAGGATAAGCAACCGAATCATAAGCACCTCCGTAAATAAAACTTGCAATTTTTTATGAAATATGATAAAAACGTCCGCGAAGCGCTAGCACATGAGCCAGCCCCCCGCATGTCACTGCGTCAGGCACAGAGATCTGTACAGTCTATGCATTCAGCGCGTTCCGAGCGCGTGAGCCAGTGTTTGAGCGCCAACGCGCCAACCGTGACGATCCCCATCCCTACAATGCTCAATAGATCGTTGCCGGTCGGCCTGGGGGCTTCCCAGTACCCGCCGCGTTCGCTATCCCACACGATTGTTCCGGCCAGCATCTGATCGCGCACTTCCGCCCAGACATCGAGATGATCCTGTTTGAAGCGTTCGAGATCGCCGTCATAGGCCGTAAATGTGTAGCCGCGATCGATGAGGTGTTGCCGGTAGGCATCGCCGTCTGAGGGAATATTCTGGAATGTATACATAAGGCACCTCCTGAAACTCTGTGAATCATGATGTTCCTTCGACACTACACAGTATACGGCGGAGGGGATGGTCTTGTCAAGAAAAATATAAGTTATAACTTAGAAAAACACACCCAGAAGTGTGAATAATTAAGCGGTAAGTTTTTACAAAAAAAAGAGTTGACTTTCAAAGCTATTAGTTTTAAATTTGACCTATGGACGAACAAAATATTTACAAAAAACTTGCAGATCAGATTGTAGAAATTGCGGGAAAAAAAGGCCAAAGGCTGAATAAGAGTGAAGTTGCTCGCAAACTTGGCGTCTCTCCTACTTATATTTACCAATTCATGAACGGGGGAAAGATGCCCGTTGACACTATCAATCAGATCCTTGATCTGTATGGTTATGAACTGGCACCCGTTCAAAAAAAAACTCTGTAGAACTTGAGATTGATCGTGATGAATTGGAGGCTATTGGGCAGATGATAACAGAGCATGATCACGATCACCCTGGAGAGGAAAACACCTGGAACGTTCTTAAGAATAAACTTGTTCAGGTGCTTCAACTGGCTGACGCAGTGGTCGATCAGATGCACGAAGATACCAAATTACAGCCGGGGGCATCCGGTGAGCAGTATGAGCAGGATAACGATAAGTATCAAAATTTCAAGACTGAGACTTCTTAATTTCCCTAGCATAATGTAATACCTCATTGTAATAAAGTCCGAGAGAAAAATAAACGAATCTGTACCACATTTCTCGCGCTGGTGTAATAATTATAGGGTCTCCCGATAGCCGGTATATTTCTCGAATCAATTCAATCAAAAGCGCAAATACTACGATTCCGGCGAACACGAACAACCAATTTCGATACTTGTTACGCCGCATCGATCGCCAAGCCAGAAACAAAATAAACGTGATATGTAGTGATAGCCCTATAATCATGTTCATTCCTATAGAGTACCACATAAATAAAATGTTTAAAAGCGAAAAAGAGAGGTTTTTTATGTCCATCCCGACAACAGAGCAAAAAGCCGTGTTCGCTGCAAAATTTAAGCTACAATCTGCCGTTCAGCGGATGAAACAGTCAAAAGTGTTGATTATGGAAGCAGAAAAAGACCTTGAATCGGTGAATATTCTGGATTTCGATTTGCCGGCGTTACACGAGCATATAGAGACATTCATTGACTCGATTGAGGCTATAGAACAGCATCTCAAAAAAGTCTATGCGTAACAGAACCGTAACAGTTTTTAATCCCTCACGCGTACTTCTCTTCTACACTCCTTTTTCGCCATTCCTTTTTCTTGACTTTTCAATATATTGTAGTATTATACGCCTCTAGTGTACTATATGTTGAACTCAGAAAAAAGGATTATATGGCGGATACACAGACAAAACAAGAATTTATAGACGTATGGAATGGCATGCTTCCGGATGGCGTAGTCGGGGCGGCTGAAAAACCCATTCCGGCAGCTCCAACAATAGAGACTCCAACAACCGAAGAAGCCGCAAATATTGCGCAAGGGGTGCTTGCAAAGTATTTGTTGGATTTTTTTAATACGTTCGAAGGGTTAACACCTGTTGACCTTATTCTCCATATAGGACAACGTAATGCTGTTAACAAAGCCTTATTGTTGGCGAGCATCGAGCAGACATCTGACAAAGGCGGAAAACATGACATCTCAATTATACAGCCAGCCGTAGGAACTTTTGACTTGTCGGAGGAACTCTTAACATGTGAGGTTGAATTGTTCGGGGACTTAATAGACTTAGAAGAAGTTTTTGTAACACTCGAAAAGCCAGATCATTCAACTATACAATCTGCTATGGTTTCAACGATTCAAATTGATGATGTAACGTATGCCGAAAAAAATCATCTTTATACACAACTTGGGCTGTATGATGTTGGAGAGTATTCGTTGACTTTTTCTGCAACCGTGGCCGGATATACGTTTGATGCTGGCCCTATAACGATAGTAGCTGAATAATGGAAGGATGGGATTACTTAAAGATTCGCGGATACGACTCAAGTGCCCCTACTGGAAACACTGTTGATCCTGGGCTGTATGAAATATTTCAGGGGATAGGAGCCGCCGATACCGTGGGCACCCTCACGGAAACCCCGATTTCCAATGATGCCGAGTTAGCGGACGCCATCTGGCAAGGCCAGAACGAAAAGCTCGAACACGAAAGCGCGTATTGCGATCAGCTCCAGAAGCACTTTGAGAAAAAACAGCAGCGCATCGAGGGCGTGTGGGATAAAGTGCTTGATGTGATTGAAGAGTTTGTTGGCAACTGGCTGGCAAAAATTATTGGGGCGATCGTGTTGGGGTTCACGGAAGGCAATGCCGTGATCGCGGCCGTGGCCTCGTTCCTGACCGAAGTGACGGTTGAATGGGGCTTTGAGGCGTTATTATCGTTGCTGAGGCGCGGCAATGAATTGCTCGAAGGTATTAAGGCCGAAAACGAGAAACTGCTCCAGCTCGAAAAGAGCCGCGAAAACTACGAATACCGGGAACAGGCATTAGCCCGGCATCGTGAAGACATTAAAATCATCCTGGAGCAGATCCGCATGGCTGAAAAACAAGTGGAAATCAATACGCAACTGGAAATGAAAGAACTGCTCGAGCGTCTGACCGATCTGGCGCTGCGCGATGATACGATCGAATTTGGCGATGTGCGGTTGCACAGCCGGGGGAAGGTGGTGGAATTTTGATGCACAGCATCATTGACATGACGGTCGGCATCGGAAAGGACCGTGGGACACACTCCCCCAGGGCCGGAAATCGTCCGCGTATTCGGCGGCGTCTGCCGCGTGTGCGGCCCTCAAACGGCCCGGTCTGGTTGTGGACATTGCACCAGCAGACGTTTTCAGGGGGGATGTTCGCCGCGACGGCCGGCGATGTGCCCGCGATCTGTTCGTCGGCGTCACCGGCCTTTGATACGCACTACCCGTTCATGCGAGAGGACTATTCGATTGATTTCCCCGTTACGGTTCCGACGCAGTGTGAGCTATCCCTGAAATTCCGAATTGACGACATCACGCCCGATGAAAATCCCGAATGGGACACGATTGCCGCGATCCAGCAAGCTGGGACCACGTTCGATCTTGCGGCAATCGTCCCCATGCTGCCAGAGACGGCCAGTAAACACGGGGTTGCGGTGAGAGATCTGTGTCTCAATACCGGAGCAAGCTATTCGGGTCCGGGGAGTAATGTCTTGCCGTGTGGCCTTTCCTGCAAGTTCGGACAGGACTATACGCTTGACATCTCCGTGCGCAACGGGATCGTTCGGTGCCGTGACCTCGAATTCCCGTTACTTGGCACGTTAGGCAGCGTGTACTGTGGATTTTTGGAGCTTGCCGACGCAAGACGGCTCCACTATCTGAACGGATCTGTCAAGATCGTGCAACTGAGGGATGTATCATGATTGAAATTCCCATCCAAACCTTTAGCGGGACGTTGCCGAACTTTACGGTTGACCCGAGTTCTCCAACGTATTGGCAAGAACTCTGGGCGCACGAACAGGTGCTCAACCTCCATGCGATGGCGCAGGCTGAGATGACCATTCAAGACGCCCTGGACATCTCGCCGCTGACTGACGCCGTCGAGGCCTTGAGTTTCATTGGCACGGTTGTTGATTTACCGGGCCTGAATATCAAACGCACCGGCAAAGTGGTCACGATCGAATATACGCCCTAACTTCACCGTTATTTCTCCAGAACTGTTTAAAATTTTCATACCTACTGTATATTTTTTTCACATTTCCCTTGACAAGGTGTCTCAAAAGTGAGACATTTACAGTGTTGACACGTTGTCTCACTCTCATACACACACATTTACATACAGGAGGCGGGCGAGCACTCGCCCGGAAACACACTATGGCAAGTTATAATAATGTACGTCACATCGGCCTGGAACTCGAAGAGCAGGTCGCTGCGTTAAAAACGGCTATCGATGCCATTGACACCGCCATGTCCGCCTGGGAATTGCGGGGCCTTGACACGGCGCTGCCCACTGAAGTTGAAGTAGCCACTCAATTAGCGGCCTATGACGCTATCAGTAAACCGTCTTTATCGCTCAACGACGATCTGTCTGCCGTTCGCGCCGTTGATTTGTCGTAAGAGGAGTCAATCGTCTGTGATGCCGGCCAGGACGTTGGCCGGGCATGACACGCATTGAACAACACTCATGAGAGGATATCTCAAATTTTTAGATCGGTTTGGCGTCCAGTCAACCATTCCCTTGTTAGGGTTCGATCCGGCTGACACGAACGTCAAAACACGATTATCCTCGTTTATTACGGCAATACGGCCCTATACCAATGCCGCGATCACAGAATACGGCGTGTCCGTACCTGAGATTCAGGCGATCGTTGGTGAGAACACGGCCCTCGATGCGTTTGCGTCCAGCATGCATAAAGGGATCTACCGGTTTTCGTATGTCGCGAATAACGAGAAAAAGAGCGTTTCGCTCTATATCCCCGCGCCGAATGTGGACGGGTTTGATTTGTTGCCAGAGGTGGGGTATCGCGCCAATACCGGCAGCGGCAATGATATTGCGGCCGCGCTTGCCACAGCTACCGGTATTGCCGATCTGACCTTTGACAACGGCGTTTTGGAACACATTGACGGGGAATCGTCCCGCCCGAGTGACGGGGCGTACATTCTGTTTAAGGATGAGTATGGGCGTCAGCAGTACATGGGCGTTCCGAACGTGACCGATCTGGCGGCGCTGGCAACCTTCTGCTCGGCGCTGTTTCAGGGCACATCCGACTACACGAATGCCGCGCCGATCGAGATTGGAATTTTCACGCCCGATATTGCCACCAGGACCGATCCGGGAGCTGAAACCGAACAAGGCTTTGACAGCGTAGAAGGCCGTGCCGTCATGAAGTTCGGGTATACGCTTGTGGTTGGGGGGAACATTAAGAAAAAGGTGTCTACCTTCACGTTTCCGGCCGCGAAAAGCGCGGTGTTTTATAATACCGACGACAAGTCGCCGGTCGATCGTACTGTGGGCGATACCATTGCTGCCGCGATGACCACGTTATACGGGGGCGATCTGCGGAAATACCAGCGCGGGCGCCGCGAGTGGGATAATTTAGGCTAATCATACGCCGTTTCCCAGGGGAGAAAAGCCGCGTGCGTCCGGCAGGCGGCTTTTTGTGTCTGACATGGCCGATTATTCAGGAACCATTATTTTTGAGCGGGAACAGCAAGAAGCCCTGATTGAATTGAGTTACGCGCCGGGGTTCATGGAGGTGCAGGACTTTGCCGCCGTGCTGCACACGATGACGACCGCCAACATTACGCGCTGCACCTTTACGCAAGGCGCTGACATGACGCTGGACGGCACAGGCGGCGACATTCCCGATCCGTCGTTTGCCGCGCATTTCAAACTCAAACGCACCGATCCGATGGCGGACGTCCGGTATAAATCGTTTCGGATGCCGGCGCCAAAGATCGAGATCTTTGACCATCTGCCGGGGATCGGATATCGTATCAAACAATCCTACGGAGACACCCTGGCCGCCGCGTTATCAACGCTGTGTGATGAGGAGTTTATCTTTGACTCAGGCTGGTTAGTCGATTAACATGGACACCGTCGAAGCGTTCGCAAAATACGCCCCGCAATATCTGCCGCTGTTGGGGGCCATTATGGTCATTCTCTTCACCCGCAACTATGTCTACAAAGGCATGGTGCCTGAGAAACTGATCAACGATCAGGTTGAACGCGAGAAAACAATCCTGAAAGAGCAATCCGAACGCGAGCAGCAACGCCTGAAGGAACAGGCTCAACGCGATCTCAATCTGGCCGAAATCGCCAAAGACCTCGAACAGCATCTCGAAGAAGTGGTCTACCAGCTCCAGAGCCTGATGAAAAAGGTCTCTGATGAAATTGGCGAGAGTCACGCCCGGATCTCAAGTTTAGAAGCCCACATCTCACAACAAATGGATGTGATTCGGGACCAGTCCAAAACACTTCAACAATTAACGTTTCAAATCGAAAAAGCCCGTAAGGGCATTCCTGACACCCAGATTCACCGAAAGGAGCGCCATCCATGAAAACAGCACTCGTGTTTGTCAAAATGTCCATGATCGTCAAGAACCTGTTCGACCGCACAACCGGGGATGAATTACAGTCCATCAAAGACCATTTTGTCGATGCCTATTCAGATGCGCAACTGTGCGCCCTGGTCCTGGTAAGCATGGTCCTGCGCGTGTTTGGCCTGACGCCAGAGCCAGAAGACGGAACGCGCTCGGTGCTGTTCGTGGCCGGCATGCTCGTGAAATTTCTCAAGAATCTTCAATACGGGCCGGAAGTGTTCCGGGCCGGGCCGAATCCGCTTGATCAACTCGTCGATCACGGCATGCAAGAGTTTCTGCACGAGGCGTAAGCATGGCAACCGTACAGCACCGCAGAATTGCGGCCATTCTGTTACAAGACGCGATCGGGCAGTTGAACGCGGCCGTTGCGCCGTTGCATGCCCTGGCTTCGGTGTGGACGGTGTCCGGCATCAATGACGATCTCCCTTCAGAAGCCGAAGTCAAAGCCGTCTTAGACGGTTATGCCGCGCTCTCCATTCCCGGGCTGAATGCCCGCATTGCGCTGGCTGACGTGAATGCCTCGACCGATCCCTTTGACGGACAATTCGCCGTGCCGGCCACTGCCTTTGTGGTGCCGTTCGTGTTTGCCGGGCCGGTCTGGGCGCCGTTAGAGCAGGCCCAGGGCTTCGGCGTCGCGCTCACGCTGCAGCGCCTGACGCTCTTTGTGTCGATCTCCGGAACGACCGGTGCAGATCTCACCGTTGATGTGCGCTGTGACGGCGTCTCGATGCTCTCCGCCGTCGTGTCCGTGCCGGGTGGGTCCGGTGAGAACATCCACGTCATCGTGCCGGACTCGCAGCTCATCACCACATCCATCCCGGCTGGAAGCGTGCTTTCAGCCCATCTCGTTACCGCTCCCGATGATGCCCAGGGCGTCACCGTGAACGTGTGGCTCACGCAATCATGAGAAGAATGCTTGCCTTGCTGCTGCTCTGCTGTGCGCTGCTGACCATTGCGGCCACCAGCGCGTTTTACATCACCGATGATGCCGGCACACAGATTCCCTTCGGCACATCCGGCACCCTGCGTTTTCCGAATATTTCGGGAACCCCCAACGACATTACCGTCATCTTTGACCATACGGTTCTCGACAATATCGGCACGTACAGCCACAGCCAACTTGACAGTCACGTCGATGACGCGACAATCCATTTTACGGAAGGCAGCATTGACCATACCGCGATCCAAAACATCGGCGCGTACACGCACAGCCAGATCGACAGTCATCTCGATGACGGCACGATCCATTATCCGATCAGCAGTATTGACCATACCGCGATCCAACATATCGGCGCGTACAGCCACAGCCAGCTTGACAGTCACGTCGATGACAGTACAATCCACTATCCGATCAGCAGCATTCACCACGACGACTTGACCGGGGCTTCAGGCTACAGCTCCCACAGCACGATCGACGCGCATCTTACCACAGCGTCCGGCTATTTCAGCGCGATCGACGCGCACACCGCCGACACGTCGATCCATGTCCCTATCTACGACAATACGAGCAGCCTGTATGCTGATCGCGTCTGGAGTTCCCTCTTTACGAACACGCAGATTGATGATAAAATCAGCGCAGCCGTCTTCTCCTCCGGAGCCGCTGACATGCAGAAAGCCACCTATGACACCGATGACAACGGCGTCGTAGATGCGGTTGACGGCACCCTGGCCGACATGTTCAAGTCCACCTATGACACCGATGATAACGGCGTCGTTGACGCGGTGGACAATGCCGCGCCAGCCCTCAGCGTCTCAGATGACACCACCACCGTCAACGCAGTGGATTTCTTACGATTCAACCCGGCCAGCGGATTTTCAGTCACTGACGATGGCAATGGGGATGTCTCGGTGTCGCTCGGCAGTTCCTGGAATCCAATCCAGGTGGCCGGTCAAGCTACGCTGGACGCGACCGGAGAGGAAACGCTTGAAATTGTGGCCGGCGACAATATTACGCTGTTTACCAATATCACCGGCACCCCGAACACGCTCACCATCGCCGCTGACGGCGGGCCAGGCGACACGCTGACGCTCCCTGAACACACCGAACAACCGTCTGTACAACAAGGATACGGAACCCTGTACACACACAATACCGGAGAAGGATCGCCCATCGACTCGAACACGGTCTTGATGCTGCATGCTCCGGAGATAGAGGGTCAGAAAACATTTACCGATGCGTCTTTATATGAACATGCGATAGGATTGGCCACAAGTAACGGTACGATCTTTGCGACAACAGCGCTGTCAAAATTTGGGACGTCATCCATACGCTTTACCGGTCAGAGTTCAGATCGGCTCAGTTCTCCAACAGATTCGGACTGGAGTTTTGGGACTGGTGATTTTACCATTGATCTCTGGTACTATTCGCTGTCCTCGACCGAAGGCGGTCTGGTGTCTGCCGGATGGGATGTTTCAGCAACGCCGCCACTTTGGGGGATCATTGGAAATGCTGCACAACTATGGTTCTACTATGACTCTGGTAGCGGGTTGACTGCCCTGGGCAAAAGTGGAGCCATTCCAACATCTCAATGGGTCCATCTTGCGCTTATCAGAGATGGGAACACATTAACATGGTACGAAAACG
The DNA here is from genome assembly GCA_050123355.1 of Planctomycetia bacterium. Lineage (GTDB taxonomy): Bacteria > Planctomycetota > Planctomycetia > Pirellulales > Thermoguttaceae > JASFHG01. The sequence goes on along the minus strand of JASFHG010000001.1, from coordinate 12,849 downwards.
GGGTTTCAACGAATTCCCATGATGTCACAGGCGTGTCGTTTGATGGCGGCTCAAGTACTCCGCTCATTATTGGCATGGGGAGCATGAGCGGCTGGAATGTATGGAATGGCTACATTGAGGAAGTTCGTATTTCGAAAGGCGTCGCTCGATGGACGGCAAATTTTACGCCACCGACCAGTCGATATCTACAAAACGGACGGTCTGAACTCATCTTTGTGGACGCGATCGGGTCAACCATCCCAATCACCGAACATGTCTTCGATACCTCACAGCACATTACTGAGCATGTCCTCACCCTGTCACAACGGAGCCAACCCGATCCGGAGACGAATGCCGCCCGGATCTTCTGGAACGCCTCCTCGTTACAAGTGGTTCTGCCTGATGGATCGCTGAAGACGATTGTGGTGCAATAAGATGTATGACATCTATGATCCTGACACCGCCACGCCGGTACCATTGGAAGAAGGATCGGAATTAGCCATTGACCCCGGTGTGGTTGACGCTGTGCTGGCTGATCCGGTCACCTATGAGCCGGTCGTCTACCCCGCCACGCTCCCGGTTTTTGTGACAGAAGACGGCACACAACGCGTCTATCAAGCGTTCTGGTCAGAATTCGAAGTGTTTTCCGAATGGTGCTTCTATCCCTATAATGGCGAGAATCAAGACCATACGCCCTATTTCAACATTTCGGAGAGGACTGAATTTCATCGTCACTTCGCCTGGCTGAATCCGGACACTGGCGAGCCTGGAGATGCTCCTCTGAATTTTGGACCACTGATTCATGAGTGGTATCCGCCACAAGTCTTCGATGAGATCGAAATTGCTCGGGATCTCATGACGCATGTCCCTCCTGAAGAGGTTCAGCACTATGCCTTTGAGGGGGAATGGGGTGAATCCATTGCCTTCAGCAGTAAGGTGATCGAGTTCCCCTGGCTAGGTCCGATCCCGACTCGTCTCACGCTGAGACGCTCCTATGACGCCTATCCGATCTCACTCAATCCGACAATTCCCGGACCGGTGGCCTATAAGAAATTTTTCTGGACATCGGGCGCGGGAGGAAAAAAATCGCCCGGGATCGTGCCACTCCTCACGCCTCTGGTCATGCTGGGGGCCTTCCTCTGTCTGGGCTCAGCCACGCCGGGCCGCACACCACCACGCAAAAGTCGTTGATTCTCAAGAGGATACTCAACGACGTTTCAATCGAACGCGCTAATGGCCTGTATCCACTTCTGACATGATGTCAAAGTCCTCGTCCAGAATAAGAATAGGCGCGCCATTGTGTTCAGGAGTTTCGCGGGCAACGATGTAATCAACGCCGATCACTTCAATTCTCGCATGCACAAGTCTGGGAACAAACTGATTCCCTCGTGATGTGATACATTGTCCGATATAGAGATCTTTTCGTTTCAGAGGTTTTTTGGTACACACGGGGTGTTTGTTGAGTCCTTGGTGGGCTTGAATGGATACCCTTTTGAGAGAACATTACGCACCTCGCGTAATCTCTTCCGTATGAAAACGGACAAAACTACAGCGACACCTGGTTTCAAACCCTTCCAGGGACTTATCTCCGTTCTGACTTAGTGAGTCTTTTGGGATTTGCGTTTCTGATCCTTTGGATCGTTTCAAACCCTTCCAGGGACTTATCTCCGTTCTGACTCATTAATATTCTAATGAATAGTTCGCAAAGCAGAGTTTCAAACCCTTCCAGGGACTTATCTCCGTTCTGACGGCGAAGAGTAAGGGCGCTAATGATGATTCGAATGTTTCAAACCCTTCCAGGGACTTATCTCCGTTCTGACGATGTATTCAAGGCCGTCATATCCGAGGATTCGAAGTTTCAAACCCTTCCAGGGACTTATCTCCGTTCTGACAACATACAAATAGGAGATAGGAATATGAAAAAGAGTTGTTTCAAACCCTTCCAGGGACTTATCTCCGTTCTGACGAGATGCAAAAAGCGCTTGCTGACATTGAACAGGCGGGTTTCAAACCCTTCCAGGGACTTATCTCCGTTCTGACGCATTTGCAACAGGTCTGCCGTAAGATTGCCAAAAAAGTTTCAAACCCTTCCAGGAGGGAAAGACAGATTCCGAATCTATCCCGGCCAAGTCGGGACAATGCCGGGACATGATTCCGATCCGATCCCGATAATCGGGACAAGTCATGTGACTGGTTCCGGTTGTCGGAATAATTCCGGAACTCCGTCCCATCTCAGGTCCGCTTTTCGGGTCCAGACCCAATACCTGGTCCCGATCTTTCTTGCCCTCGCCTTCCGCTGATGACACCATGCCTCCAGCCACCGCCATATCAGGTGAAAGAAAGGAGGCCGTGCTTATGTTGACGATGTTTGTGAAAACCCGCGTGTCCTGGCTGTGTCGCCAGGGACACCAGGCACTTCAGCGTCTGCTCTACAACGATGTTCGGTTAGAGCGGGCCAACCTCTCCATCTTGGCCCGCAACCGTGCTCATTTGCCGCTCATGATCCAGGAATCCGCCGTTGCGATGAGGTATTTACGCCTCTTAGGGCCCCTGGATTGGGAGCATTTCCCCGAACGCGATCTCGATCGAAACTGGGGAATTCCCGCCGTGCCTTATGCGCCGTTTGTGGCCGCCTGCCTGGTGAAAGTCGATCACCAATTTCGCTACATGGCCCGTCTCAGGGCCTATCTGGTGGAACATCCGGCCCTGGTTTGGATCTTAGGATTTCCCTTGACCGCCTCCTCAGCCTCGGTGTGGGGATTCGACGTGGATGCGAGTCTGCCTGCCCACCGTCACTTCAATCGCATGCTTCGCACCATGCCCAATGAGCCTCTGCAATTCCTCCTGGACAACACAGTTCAGGTGTTGAAGGCGTCCCTGCCGACGTCCTGTCGGTTTGGTGAGGCTGTGTCGGTCGACACCAAACACATCCTTGCCTGGGTGAAGGAAAATAATACGAAAGCCTACGTCGCGGCGGATGACCGCTATGACAAAGAACGGCAACCCACTGGCGATCCCGATTGTCGCCTGGGCTGTAAAAAACGGCGCAATCAACGCACCACCGTCCAGGAGTCCCCGCCAACTCCCCTGACAAACCCGGTTCCGGCCAATACCGTGAAAGTCGGAGAGTTCTATTGGGGCTACGGCACAGGCATCGTCGCCACCAAGGTGCCTGAGTGGGGCGAATTCGTCTTGGCTGAATACACCCAGGCGTTCAACTGTGCTGACATCACCTACTTCTTCCCCTTGATGGAAGCGACCACCAGGCGTCTGGGACAATATCCCCGGTTCGGGGCCTTTGATGCCGCCTTCGATGCCTTTTATGTGTATGCGGCCTTCCATTCCACAGAACATGACGGATTTGCGGCCGTGCCGTTGGCGGAACGGGGACCGCAGGCCACTCGCACCTTCAATGCCGAGGGCCTCCCGCTCTGCCAGGCAGAATTGGCGATGCCGCTAAAATCAACCTTCCAGTGCCGAACAGCCCTGGTTGAACACGAAAAGGGACGCTATGCCTGTCCGTTGCAGGGGCGCTCCACCCGTGACCAGACGTGCCCGGTGAATCATAAGAATTGGGCCAAAGGGGGCTGTGTGACCACGATGCCTACCAGTGTTGGCGCACGGATTCGGCATCAGTTGGATCGAGACAGCCACACCTATAAAAACGTCTACAAACAACGCACTGCCACCGAACGCATCAATTCGCAGGCGGTCGAATTGGGGATTGAGCGTCCAAAAATCCGGAACGGACGAGCCATTGCTAATCAGAACACCCTGATTTATATCGTGATCAATCTCAGGGCCATTCAACGTGTTCATACCAAGAAGGGGACCGCTCCACAGATCCAATCCGTGTCACCTTCTCTTACCCCGTAACACCCGTATTTCAGACTGATATGGCGATCAGCTCAGGGGAGTCGGAACTACTACGGCTCCCTTTCGGAACCGATCCGGCATTTGTCTTTCCCTCCTTCCAGGGACTTATCTCCGTTCTGACGGGCCGTAACGGTCCAATCCCAAGGATACCTCTTTTTTGTGTTTCAAACCCTTCCAGGGACGTATTTCCGTTCTGACGGCGATGCCTGTCCTAATCACCAAGAGCCTGACTGTAAGTTTCAAACCCTTCCAGGGACGTATTTCCGTTCTGACTTCTGGGGAGGATATCCTTCCAATCCAGATGATGTCATCGTTTCAATCCCTTCCAGGGACGTATTTCCGTTCTGACCTTAAAGAAGAGACATCAATTCAGTACGAGTGGGAAGGGTTTCAATCCCTTCCAGGGACGTATTTCCGTTCTGACAGGCTGGAAAGTTTTGGTGACGGTATCCCTTAAAGAAGGTTTCAATCCCTTCCAGGGACGTATTTCCGTTCTGACGGAAACAAAATTCTAGCTGAAAACTGCTATGCTGCGGCGTTTCAATCCCTTCCAGGGACTTATCTCCGTTCTGACGGCGGTAACTGCCTATGGGATGATCAGTGGTATTATGGTTTCAATCCCTTCCAGGGACTTATCTCCGTTCTGACGTAAAATGGACCGGCGAGATTGGAAAGAATTAACAAAGTTTCAATCCCTTCCAGGGACTTATCTCCGTTCTGACCTTCGCTCACTTCTATGATTTAGTTCAGGAATGTGAGGTTTCAATCCCTTCCAGGGACTTATCTCCGTTCTGACCACTTCCAAAAACAGTTGGAAGATCTTGGCATAAAGAAAGTTTCAATCCCTTCCAGGGACTTATCTCCGTTCTGACAGAGGAGTAGTTTGACGAAGACTGAGTCCACCGAAATGTTTCAATCCCTTCCAGGGACTTATCTCCGTTCTGACTTAGGGGAATTTACACTGAAATGAACCGGTGGTGCGTTGTTTCAATCCCTTCCAGGGACTTATCTCCGTTCTGACGTCGCCACCTCTGTTTTTACTAAACGTTCCACCCAAAAAGTTTCAATCCCTTCCAGGGACTTATCTCCGTTCTGACTCACTCTACCTACAGATTCATACCTCGGAGAACTCAGGGTTTCAATCCCTTCCAGGGACTTATCTCCGTTCTGACTATTAAGAATATTAAGTTAAGGAGGATTCTATGATAGGTTTCAATCCCTTCCAGGGACTTATCTCCGTTCTGACCCGGGGAAAAATGGACTTTCTCGTAGAGGCAACATGTAGTTTCAATCCCTTCCAGGGACTTATCTCCGTTCTGACTTTCTCTGAAGGGTTGCAAGCAGCATTGAGTATTGTGTTTCAATCCCTTCCAGGGACTTATCTCCGTTCTGACTAGTCGGAATCGGTACGACTCCTTCGAAAGTAACTTCGGTTTCAATCCCTTCCAGGGACTTATCTCCGTTCTGACGGCGAGAATCCAACGTCTGTTGATGAGTATATTCGTTTCAATCCCTTCCAGGGACTTATCTCCGTTCTGACCTCTGTAGGGAATGAAGCTTCCGTCTACTCGGGAGCGTTTCAATCCCTTCCAGGGACTTATCTCCGTTCTGACCACTATCTTTATCATACATCTTATTCATAATCTGGGTTTCAATCCCTTCCAGGGACTTATCTCCGTTCTGACCCTCAATTTCAAGACTATTAAGAACACCGTTAAGAGGTTTCAATCCCTTCCAGGGACTTATCTCCGTTCTGACATTTTTACGAAGAAGATATCCTAAGCGACCAGCCAGTTTCAATCCCTTCCAGGGACTTATCTCCGTTCTGACTGTCCGGCGTGTGGTGCCATATACGGTCAAAGTTGTGTTTCAATCCCTTCCAGGGACTTATCTCCGTTCTGACCTGACGTGTGTACAACCAGACAGCACCGGCGAAGGTGTTTCAATCCCTTCCAGGGACTTATCTCCGTTCTGACCAAGCTTCATGCTTCCGCCCACGTTTTATTTTTATTGTTTCAATCCCTTCCAGGGACTTATCTCCGTTCTGACGCCAGAAAAGGTTTCGAACCCCGAAGGGGGTCTAAGACAGTTTCAATCCCTTCCAGGGACTTATCTCCGTTCTGACATCTCTTCAGCGGCACGCTAGTGAATGGTTGCCGAAAGAGTTTCAATCCCTTCCAGGGACTTATCTCCGTTCTGACCCAACCTTTACAACAGGAGAAAGGAGTTTCAGGTATGGAAGTTTCAATCCCTTCCAGGGACTTATCTCCGTTCTGACTCTCTTCGTATTGTCGTCATTCCCATAACACCGTTGAGTTTCAATCCCTTCCAGGGACTTATCTCCGTTCTGACTGCCCCCCTCGCAAGCTACTTAAGAACAGTGGTTTACAAGGCAAAAAACCCGACCCCCTCCGCAGAATACCACGCTGTGGCAAGAAAATGCTTGTGTCTTTTTTCTCAGGCATCATAATTCATTCTCATCAAAAGGGTTACAGGTTTCCGAGGATCGATTTTTCGTCATTTTGGTACAACGCACTGTAAACACGACACTTACCCCCTGTTGTGAAAGTTTGTGCATATGACAGCTCCCCCGGTGGGGATTTTTTGCGCGTCAACATCGCCGGGTCGGCCTGCCATCAAAGGTGCAACGGGTATATTTTACGTGTCGTTGAACGATCGACCCATACCGTACTATGCTGGCCGCGTGTGTGAATTGTCAAGGAAAAATCATGGCGTATTCGAAAAAAAACAGGCGGATCGACTTGTTGCGTCGTGAAGTTAACATAATCCAGAAAGCATCTTGTACTCTGGATGACATTCCCCTCTATCAAGGCAATAGCAGGAAACTACCATGCGAAGTTGACATAATATCAAATGCGAACCAAAACAGGAAAAGGTAGAGTTTTCAATGAGTTCGCCGAAGTGTTTTCACTCTATCCCTTATCGGACACAGCCGATTTTCACACAAAAATAGACCGCTAGAAAAGGCGAAACTCTCCCCCGTCAAAATCGCCGGTTTCCGGGGGAGATGTGTGTTTTAAGGGGGTTAGCTCTTTTGAATGTCGTCGTGTTGGATAGCAAGAACAAGAAGATCGCGTTCAACCGGTATGCTCGCAGCAATTAACGACGAACATGCCATGCAACGAGTCGCTTGCGATTCGCCGCTTTCGTCGAGTGTCGCCAGGAACGGTTGTCCACATCCTGGGCAGATACATCCTATTTCAGTGGTGCCGTTAGGCATCTCTCGTACCGTGTATTCACTCATAGTTCCTTCTCCTTCTCGCCTTTTCTGCGCAGAATCGGGCGAAACTCCATATTGTGAAGTTTACATAATGTTGTGATTCTATTCACATCTATTCGGTCAGCTCTATCTCTAACAATTCCAAGAGATTACGCGATTTCTTGCACGTTGTCTGTAAGGATTTCAAGATTATGTCAACTTCGTCTCGCCTGTTCCCCACATCGACCGGTATCAGGTCAATATTCGAATCCGCTAATGTGGTGAACCCCGTCAAGTTGACATAATATGCCGCCCACAGCCCTTTTTTGGCCTCATTGACCACTATCAGGCGATTATCGTGCGTCCGGGCCAATCTCCCCCGAACCGTTCGCACCGCCGACACCTTTTTATTATTGGACACAGATTCCAGCGTATTGGTGTCGAACATGAAGGCATTGGCCGTCTTGCTGACCGCCTTCCCCGTGGTTGGATCGGCCTCCTCATAGGTCAGCGTCCGGAGTTTGACGCCGTAGCGCGTGTTGCCGCCCCGGCCGACCATCTCGAAGGGCTTCCCCTCGGGCCAGCGGTTAAACGGCATCGCGTCCATAACACTCCTTATACATGGTCATATCGTCCCGCACCTCGCGTAAGGCGGCCACATACCCGCGCCGGTAGAACCGGTACGGATCGGCGCATCCTTCTTCAAAGGCTGTCTGAATAATTTCTTCATGTCGATCGAGCCATTCGGTGAGATACTGTTCAAGTGACTTCATGTGACTTTGCCCTCCAAAAAATAGACAATGGCCTCCGCAAGCTGGCGTTTCGCGGTCGTGTCGCGCATGGCGGCCAGATTGCAAAAATGTGTCCAGATAGCCGGACTGACCGGCACCTCGTGCACTGTGAACCCGGCGTGTTTCAGCGGAGACCTCACCCGATGAATGATCGCCTCGATCCGTCTGGCCGTCCACACCAGGAACGAAAACACGCCCAGACATGCCGATGTTAACAATAACGCCTCCATTTACATCACCTCCCGTCCGGCTGTCCGCAGGTTGCCGTTATTCTTACACAGCCCCATCGTCACCAGATCGTGCATGATTTGCCGGCAGCGTCTGGTTGAAAACTCACGGCCATACAGCCGGCGCAGTTTCAGATTGAGTAACCGTTCACTCATAAAAATTTCCCCCTGCAGCAGTTTGACCGCGATCAGCGTGTCCTGCTCTCTCCGGACCTGAATCACGATCTCCTGAATCAGTCTGAGATTGATTCTGTATTCCAGCCTCTCCCCTCTCCCGGTCTGAATATGATGAATTTCGGCGTAGTCGCTGCGTTCGGCCAGTGCGCCGCGCAGCGCGTCACAATGTGGTTCAGGAGGTGATTCGAACAGTGATCGCTGTTGTGGTCCGTCAGGTGCTCCACGGGGTGCTTCAAGGGCCTGGATGAGCGCCTCAATGAGATAACGTTGCATGAGCGGCCAGGAGAAAAACGCATTGGGCGGCACCACATAGAGCGTCCAGTTATGGGCGTAGAGGTTAAACGACGCGTCAAGGGCCTGCTCCAAATAGTACAGCAAGGATGGTTGATGAAATCTCATGACACATCCTCCCACTGGCGTAAACGCCGGCGTTCACGGTCCTTGATAATGTCGGCCTGCGCTTGCAGCCGAACCGCTTCCACTTCCGCCAGTTTGATTTTAACCCGCTCTACAAAGATCGTGTTAATGATCCGCACGGCCCCGGTCATCAACTCATGAAACATGACGGTGATGCAGATCCACATAATAGTATAATAAATAAAAATCATCTTCTGCAGTATAATATGACACAATATGAGAAGGGGAGCATTCACATATTGCGCTATATAATTGGGCGCGTTATTGTATTCAACGAGACCCGTCGCAATGTCACGGCCTCTAACAATTCTCCATCGATGACACATGTTCCAATCGTATAGGGTTTGTTATATCGTAAACACATCGAGATGGTGCTGTACGACTGGAGATGCTGATTGACAATTTTCCCATAGAGACTCTTAAGGTTGGTATAGATGCCCCTCACCGTCCCCGCTGATATCACAACAATCACGCGTCGTTCCTGATTCATGGGCGTTTCCTTTGTTTTGTTTCAGTTCAATAAACGGGTTTTTTTCAGGATCGAGAAACTCCGGATCGTAGGCTGCGATCATGTGTTCGTATTCCTGTTTGACAATCACACGCCGACCTGTGGGGGTGCGTTTGTATTCAAAAACATCACCGGCATCGGTGGACAAAAACGCGCCGTGCTGCCCGCCGAAGATGGTTAACGACGGTTGAATATCCGTTTCACCAAACTCTTGCGTATGCCAATACACATATTGGTTATAGAGGTCCGTCATCGTCATTTTATTGCAGAACAGAACCACTCCCCATTTGATAACCCGTGTACTCTCGTCATCCACCCCATTGGGGTAGTCGTGAAAATATTCCTCCCAAAAGGCATTAACCCGATCGTTCATCATGCGGGTTTCCCGGACCAGCTTCAGGACCTGTCCTGGCATACTCTCAAGGAGTGATGTTTCATTATGGTGATACAGATAGGCGTATTTCAGCAGCACGCGGGCGATCTCCGGAATGCGTTTCGAGATGCTCTCTTTAAAGCGCCGGTTCCGCTTGAATTTAAACGGGAAATGAATCGGCACTAAACGCCGGTACCATCCGAAGGTTCTGTCTTTGCTCTGAATCAGGCTGTTTGTGCTCACAATCAGCTTGCCCTGATTGGGCGTGTCAAACGACCCTCGAACGCCCTTAATCTCCACCGTGAATTTCTCATCGCCGGAAAAGGTTTTGATAAAGCTCGTGGCGCCAGCGCTGACGATATGCGAACTATCGCGCCCGACCACCAACCACTTGTCACGAAAGGCATCGCCGGAGAAACGGTTGATGTTCTTCAAATCACAGCCGATACAGCGGTCATCCCCGATAATTTCCTCCATCACCTCTAACAACACGCTTTTGCCGTTCGCACCTTTGCCGAAGAAGTTCACCCAGATGTTTTCTGAATTGGGATAGATAAACAGCATATACGCGATCAACGACAGCACCCAGCCCGCTGACTCTTCCCCCACCCAACTCGTGAGGATCTTCAAGAACCATTCCTCGCATTCTGCGTTTACTGTGCGATCGAGTTCATGCGGGAGCGGATTCAGGATATAATCAGACGGGCGATATTTCCGAACCTCGCCGGTTGTCAGGTCGAACACGCCATTGAGAAACCCAATGGCATGCCGGCGCGAGTTAATAAAAATGGTGTCATCAATCAATCGTTCAGAGTCTTCGCACAAAGCTTTCGCTAGATTGGACACCGTTGACGGTGTTGCGTATTCAAAATGTGTCCGGATCTCCATTCTGGCCTGCTCTTCATTGATTTCCTCAAAATAGGTGTTGCGGTGTTGGCGATAGATCATTTTCGCGTTGTTGTTCAGGGCAATTTTCCAGTTGATATCCTCTCGCAATTGCGTCAACATCTCTTTAAATCCAATCTCTTCGCTCATAATGTCAGGTTTCCTCGCATAAAATTCTTTAAAGATGACTTTCAGTCGATATGCTCAGATGAAGAGGCTCAACCCGTCATCCCGTCATCACGCTTAGAACCATCGGCGTTTCCAGGTGTCATCAACCCGTCATTACCCGTCATCATGATCATGGTATGACAGGTCCCTGACGGGTTGATGACGGCAAAAATGACACCCGATTCGCCCGGTTTTCTAAGCGTGATGACGGGATGACGGGTTGAAGCTGTTTATCTTATGAAAATCCCCATTTATGTAGCCAATATTCGTCCGAACAGTATACGATCGACGGATACCGGAACCGGCGTGCTTGCCGGGCCACCTGAAACGCCTTGTCAATGGCGATGTCGGCGGTTTTGCCCTGGCCGCAGAACAGATCCCCATGCCGTTCCGAAATCAAGGTCACTTCCGTCAGCCCAGGGCCGATCCATGTGGTGTCTTTAATGTAGAGTTCTTCAATCATGGCAGTGTTGGCGCGACACTCTTCATAACGCGCTCATCAGGTGTTCCTACATCGGTTGTTACGGAAATCAAGTCATCGTGTTTCATCAGACGCGCCTGAAGACACACATTCTGCGTGCGAAGCTGTTCGCAGTCGGCGCGATAACACACAATCTCTTGGATCAGCGCCTCACGGTCAAGGTCTCGCAGGGCGTGACAGAGCTCCGCATAGTCATCAACCAGGTTCGCGGGGGTTGGGCGATTGTCAAACCATGCGGCGGTTTTTGTCTCCGTCACAGTCTGGGTGTTACGGATAGGGTGTTTTCGATGATAGGCCACCCGGCAGCGCGTTGAGCAGAATTTCGCGTCGTTCCGCTTGCCGGTAAACTTCGTGTTGCAGTTGCGGCAGATCATCGAATGGCAGACGGGCAGTCATGCGCGTAGGCGCAATAAGCGCACTCCCATCGTTGCGGATTCGGGTCCGGCTCGATCTGCTGGTCCCAGGCATTGATCAGGATAGCCCAATCTGACAACACGTCATCTTCATGACGCGCCATCTCGATCGGAATTTCCTGAATCTCCATCGTATCGCGTACAACATAGGCCATGCGCAACGCGTCAAGCCGGTCCTCATACATCAGCCCATAGCTCACGAGTTGCGCGATGTGCTGATCGTCGGCCCCATCACCGTACTTGGCTCTGTAAAAGGCTTTTTTGTTGGTGATGGTCTTGATATCATACAGAATGTACTGCCCGTCTGGCGTGAGCAGCACCATATCGAAATGTCCGAGCCGGTGATCGTCTTCAAGCGGAGCTTCTGAGGCGACCAGACAGCCCATTCTCTGCATGGCTGTTTCGATGTAGGCATGTATCAGGTTGCCGGCCTGCATCTGGAGCGCGACCGTGCCGGGAATATCCCTTGTTCCGACTTTGCCCTGTCGTTTCCAATAGCGCATTAGGCGACAACGTCCGGCATCGGACAGCCTGTATTTCGAGTTGTCGCGATTTGGATCATGGGTGCCTACCGTGAGTGTCAATTTAGGGGGGTCTCCTGGTGTCGGATAGGTTCTTGCGAATTTGTGTAGTAATGTTGTAAGAGAGTGCATAGTATATTTCTCCTTATCGTGAAAGCATCCGAGTTATTCATTCGTGCAAAACGGACAGAGAATGCGTACGGACACAATCATTATTTTCTCCTCCGTGTGCTTAAACGATGGATACGACGACGTTTCAAGCGCTCTTGCTTACTAAGATGGGCCACTTTGGATGGTGGCCCCGCATAGTGAGAAAAGGCGGCAGCAATCGCCGCGTACAACCCTATGGTGCGTGAAGACATTGTTAAAAGGGCACATATGAGCCCTGACATACAGGGCAGAATGGCCGAATTTGGTGTTGTCGTTTGAGTGTGAATTCAAATTCGCGGGCCGCCAGGAAGCAGCGCGACACACACCACGCGATCGATCGCTGGTTGGCCGTCATCAACAGCCCGTTGCTGCGGTGCCGTCTGGCCGCTTTCAGGAGAGGCAGGTCAAAGCAGTTCATGCCGAGACAGTTATGCACCGCGTTTAGAAACGTGTGTTTGCGACGATACCTGCGCCCCCACATGTTCCGGAGTTTGTCCAGCACCGAGGGCGGCATGCTGCCCAGCAGGCCGTCATATACGTCATCGGTCAGTTGATACAAGGGCCATGTACGCTGGTGTTGTTGCATGCGGCGCGCCAGATCGTTCGTGCTGCCGATGTAATGTTGCGCCCGGGCGATCTTCGTATGCAGGTGCACCACGTAGA